>PAOY01000001.1 GCA_002710135.1 Dehalococcoidia bacterium
TGAAACTCTATGGGCAAGAGAAGCAGAAGGCAGAAGGAAAATGGTGAGAACAGATAAATGGAAATATATAACAGATTCAAATGATGATATTGATGAGCTGTATGATTTAGAAAATGACCCTTGGGAGTTAGAAAATTTATCTAAACAAAAAGAATATTTACCAATAATTTTAAATTTAAAAGAATTATTATTAGATTGGATGATTGAAACTGAAGATAAAAAACCTGTCGAAATACCTAAAAATATTGGCAGGGATTTTTTTAAAGAATAAATAATATAGAATTAAACATAGGAGTATTTATGACCACAAAAACAGCTAACATTATCAATTCTATTTCATTAGTACTTATGGGAATTTGGGCATTTATAGACGTTTCTTCACCCACTGCCCTTATCCCTCTAGTATTTGGAGTTCTTATTTTTATATGTTATTTACTTTCACAACAAAGTAAAAAATTAAACTTAATTTTTGCACATGTTGCTATTCTGCTAACTATTCTAATCTTATTCGCTCTTATAGGCACAAGATTACCAAAATCCATAGATGAAGGTGGTGTTGGACTAGTAAGACTTATTATAATGATCGGAACGTGCACATTGTCTATATTCATATTTTTTAAGAGTTTTATTGAAGCAAGAAAAAATAAATAAATATGAAATATAAAGTTTATCTACTAGCAACTATTTATGGAATTATTATTGGAAGTTTTTTTGGATTATGGCTCGGACTAGGCGCTTATATTGGAATAATTATTGGAATTGCCATTTCAATATTAACTGTCTATTCTGAAAAACTAAAACGTAAAAAGGAATGATATAAATATGGAATATCTAAATAAATTATCTAAATCTGACATAACATCTTACGGATTATCAATAATTATTGGAGCAATAGCAGGTCTTGCTATTTGCAAACTAATTTAGAAATAATTTTTATTAATAAATTAAATTTAAAAAAAATGATTTCTAAAAAAAATAAAATTGACACACCAATCCTGATAATTGGAGCAGGGATGGCAGGCTTGTGTGTCAGCTATTTTCTTACAAAAAAGAAAATTGAACACATTATTCTTGAAAAAGGCTCAGTAGGCAATAGTTGGATTAACGAAAGGTGGGATAACTTTTATTTGGTGAATCCTAACTGGGCAATGAAGATTCCAGAATTTGATATTCATTCAAATAATTTTAAATTTGAAAGTCCTGATGGATTCTTAAACAAACAAGAAGTTATAAATTACATAGAATCATTTGCTAAATTTATTGGGCCTAAAATTTATGAAAATGAAAAAGCAGAAAAAGTTTCTAAGAAAAAAGATAGGTATGAAATCATCACATCTAAGCAAATAATTCAATCCAAAGTTGCAGTTATTGCAAGTGGTGCTTTTGGAAATCCTCATAAACCAAATATTGGAAAAAATTTAGATAATAAAATATTTCAAATTCACTCTTCTGAATATAAAAATTATGGTCAATTAAATAGCGGAAAGGTTGTAGTAGTTGGTTCTGGTCAATCTGGAGCTCAGATTGCTGAAGATTTATTGATTTCAGGGAAAAAGGTTTGGCTAGCAGTTAGCAGATGTGGAAGAAGGCCCAGAAGATATAGAGGAAAAGATTCTTCATGGTGGAATAATGAAATGGGATTATTTGATAAAACTGTTGACGAGGTTCCTTTTGAGGATAGATGGAAATGTAGTGCTCATACCTCAGGAAGCATGGGAGGGCATGATATTAATCTTTTAGATCTAAAAGAAAAAGGACTGAATTTATGTGGAACAATAAAGGAATGTGAAAAAAACAAGCTAATAATTAATGATAATTTATTCGAAAATATTAAGTTTTCTGATAATCATGCTCTAAGTTGGAGCAAACAAGTTGATAATTATATTAACAAGAAAAAAATTAAATTTAAATCTGAAAAATTGATATCAGATCAAAGAATTAAATCTAAAGACTTAAAGTCAGTAAAAAAACTAGAATTAAACAAGGATGATAATATTATTTGGGCTACTGGGTTCAGGTATAACTACGACTGGATAAATCTTGATGTAACAGATAACAATAATCACCCCTTACAAAATAGAGGAGAGACTAATTTTAGAGGTCTATATTTTATGGGGCTACAATGGATGCATTCATCAAAATCAGCTCAATTTATTGGTGTCGCAGAAGATGCTGAGTTTATAGTAAATGATATATTGTCAAAAAATTTACTCTGAGCTGACAAAGAAATCTATATATAATATTCACAAAAGAAATATCATATTTATAAAATGAATTTATATAAAATCAACCTTTTCGTTAGTTTTTCAAGCTTACTCTTAGTGGCAATTTATTTACTTTTTTTTACTGAAATCAAATTTTCTTATATTATTCCTGGTCTAATAGTTATATTGGTTTTGTTATTAATGGCCATTCTTCTAAAAGTAAAATCTAAATAAAATAATGTTTTTTTGCAAATAAGGTAATAGAATATAATCTATGGAAAATGACGTATGTGAAAATAAATATTGCAAATGCAATCCTTGTAGATGTAAAGATTGCGATTGCAATGAAATTATAAATAGTAAATCAAATGAAACTTATATCTAAAAGGACAAATTATGAATTCAAATAATAATAAAATTGTTGGCCCAATGGTAGCTGTAGCAACTCCATTTAAAGATGACTTTTCTGTCGACTATAAAGCCTTTGAGTCCAATCTTAATTTTATGATAAACCGAGGACTTACAAACGGAAACTCAACTCTTTTAATAGGTGGAGCAGGAGGGGAACACCCAGCCTTAAACGTAGATGAAAGAATAGAATTAATGAAAATTGCAGTTGATACAGCAGATAACCAAGTACCTATACTTACATCTATTCAACACACAGATTGGAGAGAGATAAATAGAATGGCATCAGCTGCATCAGATGCCGGGATATATGGATGTCAATTGGGGCCAACATATTACTATATGCCGACAAATAATGATGTTATTGAATTATTCAAAGGGGTATCAAGTGAGAGTGATGTTAATTTAATGATTTATCACACTTGGTGGGATGGATTCATAATGAATTTTGATCTACTTGATCAATTAGTAGAAATGCCTAATGTAATTTCCATAAAGTGGAGCCACGAAGATATTCAATTATTTAAACAAGGCCTTGAGAGATATTCTAAGCAGGTTTCTATGATTGATAATTCAGGAAATCATATTCTTAGTAATATTTATGGTGCATCTGGATTTATTACACACTTAAGTAGCTTTTGGCCAGAGTACCCTAGGTCAATTTGGGATTCGATGATTGATAAGAACTATGAAAAAACTAAAAATCTTTTATCAGGATTTAAGTCCGATTGGATGAAATGGGTTGGAAAAGTCGTTCAAGAAACAGGGGGAGAAGGCCCATTTATAAAAGTAGCTATGGAATTAGTTGGATTAAAAGCAGGTCCACCAAGACCTCCATCAAAAACTCCTTCAAAAGAACTAATTAATGAGCTTGATGAAATTTTAAATAAACACAATGTTCCTAGGCATAAATAAATGAATGAAAATTTAGAAAACATCGAAGAATATAGATATAAAATTCGCCATTCAGCAGCTCATTTATTAGCTGAAGCTGTCTTAAAAAAACACCCTGAAGCAAAATTAACAATCGGGCCTCCAATAGATGATGGTTTTTTCTATGACTTTGATATTGAAACAACTTTCTCTCCACAAGATTTGGCTTCATTAGAAAGAGATATGAAGAGATCTATCAAAAGAAATACTAAGTTTGAAAGAAAAGAATTATCAAAGAAAGAAGCACTAGAAATATATAAGGATAACCCATATAAAATCGAAATTATAAATAATATGCCTGATGATGAAATAATCACGGAATATAGTCATTCTGATGGAAAATTTAAAGATTTATGCGAAGGCGGACATGTAGATAAAACAGGAGAAATAAAAGCACTGAAGCTATTATCAACTGCAGGAGCATATTGGAGGGGTGACGAAAATAATAAAATGCTTCAAAGAATTTATGGAACTGCATGGGAATCAGAAGAAAATCAAAAAGATTATTTAGATAAAAGAGAAAAAGCTATAGAAAGTGATCATAGAAAACTAGGTACGTCTTTAGAGCTTTTTTTCCTAGACCCAATAAGTCCTGCAAACCCATTTTTTTTACCAAATGGAGCATTTGTTTATAATAAACTTATTGAATTTGTAAGAGAACTTTATGAGAAGTATGATTATGAAGAAGTTATAACTCCTCAACTCTTTTCAACAGATTTATGGAAAACGTCAGGACATTATGACTTTTATTTAGACAACATGTACATGATGGAAATTGATGAAAATGAAGTAGGGGTAAAGCCTATGAATTGCCCTGCCCATGCTGTTATTTATAAATCAACCTTAAGATCATATCGAGACCTTCCCTTAAGATTTGCAGACTTTGGAAGATTACATAGGTATGAAAGATCTGGCGTAACTCATGGATTAACTAGAGTTAGATCTTTCTCTCAGGATGATGCTCATATTTTTTGTGATCAGAAGGATGCAGGAAATGAAGTTAAAAACTTCTTAGAAATGCTAAAAGAAAGCTATTCAGCTTTCGGTTTTAACGAACCAAGAATGACTTTATCTCTTCGACCAGAAAAAAGAGCAGGAAGTGATGAAATGTGGGATTTAGCAGAAGAGCAGCTAAGAAAAGTAATAAAAGAATTTGACTCTAATTTTGAAGAAGTTGAAGGAGAGGGGGCATTTTATGGTCCTAAAATTGATATATTTATACCAGATGTTATGGGCAGAGAATGGCAACTTGGTACAGCACAGATGGATTTCTCTTTACCAGAAAGGTTTAATCTAGATTTTATTAATAGCGATGGAGAGAAAGAAAGGCCTGTGGTTATTCATAGAGCTATGCTTGGATCTATAGAGAGATTTATAGGGATTCTTTTAGAACACACAAGTGGGGATCTGCCATTTTGGCTTGCTCCAAATCAAATTAATATAATCCCTATTTCTGATAAACACCACGAGTACTCACAAAAAGTTGGAAATATGCTTTCGGAAAAAAAATTTAGAGTCAAAGTTGATGATTCAAATGAAAGACTTGGTCAAAAAATTAGAAATAGTGAATTAAAGAAAATCCCAGTAATGATAATAATTGGAGACAAAGAAATGGAATCAGATTCTTTGTCAGTTAGAACGAGAAAGCTTGGAGATTTAGGCAGCCTTTCTCAAGATGAATTTATCGAAAAATTACAGACATTATAAAATAGTTTTTATTTTTATCAATTTTTAGCTATCATATCTATAAATAAGATTATAGAATCAATTTTGGAAAACCATTTAATTTGATTCAAAGAGGAATAGAATGGCAGATAAAGAAATTTCACTAAATAGAGGGCTTCAAGGTGTATATCTTGACAGGACAAACACAACGTTTATTGATGGAAAAGAAGGCGTATTAGAATATAGTGGATATAATATTCATGATCTTGCAGAAAATTCTAATTTTGAAGAAACATCATACTTACTTATGTATGGAGAATTGCCTAATCAAAAGCAATTAGATGAATTTGATGCATCTCTAAAAAATGCTCGGGTTCTTCCTCAACAAGCATATGATGTTATAGACATAGTTAAAGATTCTCATCCCATGGATGTTCTTAGAACTACAATATCTACACTATCTTCTTTTGATGAAGATAGAGATGATTTTTCTGAGGATGCAATCATTAGAAAAGGAATTAGGCTAACATCTCAGGTTCCAATCATTGTCATGGCTCACAACAGAATGAGAAAAGGCTTGGACCCCATAGAATCTTCTAAAACTTTGCCCCATGCAGCTAACTTCTTATACATGCTTGAAGGTGAAGAGCCAAGCGAAGACACTGCTAAGTTGATGGATACTGACTTTGTTGTTCACGCAGACCATGGTTGCAATGCGTCTGCATTCACAACTAGAGTAGTTACAGGAACAAACGCAGATTTCTATGGATCAATAACAGCAGGGATTGCCGCCCTATCAGGTCCATCTCATGGAGGAGCAGCCGAAGGAGTAATGGAACTTGCCAAAGATGTTGGTACCCCAGAAAATGCAGCAGCACATGTCAAAAACCTTCTAGCAAATAGAGAAAGAGTTATGGGCTTTGGGCATAGAGTTTATAAAGCTGCTGATCCAAGAGCTAAACATCTAAAAGACGGAGTAAAAAAACTTAGTGAAGAAAAAGGTGAAACTGCGTGGTACGAGATTTTATTAGCTGTTCAGGAAGCGATGACTCCATATGCAAGAAGAGGAATTCATGCAAATGTTGACTTCTTTGCTGGAGCAGTTTACTACCTTATAGGTATACCGCAGGATTTATTTGTTCCTATTTTTGCAGTCGGAAGAATACCAGGATGGACAATTCAAATATTAGAACAAATGAGACACAACATATTAATTCGTCCTTTATTGCAATATACAGGCGAAAGATCTAAAGAGTATATACCCATTACAAAAAGGGACTAGAATTAGTAATTTAGAACACTATCTCAAAGACTTAATATCAAAAACAGGCAAAATTTCATCTAAGGATTTTATAAATCTTTGCTTATATGGAAAAAATGGTTATTACTCATATACAAGAAATTTTAAAAATGCTTATTTCAAAGACTTTGCCACAGCTCCTCTTACTCACCCATTATTTGGGTATTTAATTTCTCTGTTTTTAGACAAACTAATAAAATCTTTCGATGAAAAAGAAGAAATAATTATTTATGAGTTTGGAGCAGGGAACGGAACCCTTGCTTATGATATTACAAATGGATTGAAAAAAATTGGCCAAAGCAAATTTGAATATAAAGCAATAGATGTTACTGATTCAGACTCAATTTTTCCTGTAAAAAGCAAACTTTATAATAAAAAGAAATCAAACGGAATAATAATAACAAATGAACTTTTTGATGCTCTTCCACATCACCTATTCAGTATAAAAGATGGTGTGGTGTTTGAAAAATATGTTCAAACAAAAAATAATAATTTTTCTGAAATCATTGAAGCTCCTTCAGATAGTTGCATTGAAGATAGGCTAAGTCAGATTTCTTATGATCTGGATAATATTCAAGGAGAAATAATTTGTAAAAAAAATAAAATAATGAATCAATTCAAATCTGTTTTAGATAAAGGGTATCTATTAACTATTGATTATGGAATGAAAGAAAAAGATTTATTTTATAACGGAAAAAAAAATACTTTTATGAGTGTAATTAGTAATCACAGTTTTCAAGATAATTATTTTCATACTCCTGGCTTATCTGATATAACATTCCAAGTTGATATGGAGGACTTAAATAATGAATTTCAAAAAATAGGATTTTCAAATAATTTTATTTCAAGCCAACGTCAATTTTTATACGATCTTGGATTAGGGGAAGCTTTGCTACATTTGTCCAAACTTGAAATAAATCAGGAAGAAATAATAAAAAATAGATATGCGATAAATCAATTAATAAAACCTAATGGAATGGGCAATTATTTCGTAAGATTAGATTCTAATTTTGATAATTCAATATCTTTTGATGAACTAGAGTTTAATCAAAATCATGTAAAAATGTTTCCATTATTAGAGCAATTCCCTCAAAGATTTGAATTGCCGAGCATTTATAATCAAAATATCATAGTAAATGAGGAATTAAATAAATGAAAAAAACAATCTTACATTCCAGTCATAAGAAATTAGAGGCAAAGCTAGTAGATTTTGCTGGATGGGAGATGCCCATAAATTATCCTGCTGGAATAATAAAGGAGTCTACTTTTGTAAGAGAATCATGTGGCATGTTTGATGTTTCTCATATGGGAAGAGTAGAAATATTTGGTGAAAATGCTAAAAACTTCATAGAAAAAATATTACCAATAGATGTAAATTCATTAAATGCCTCAAGCGCAAAATACACATTGCTAATTGATGAAAAAAAGCAAATTTTAGACGACTTAATAATATACAAGATATCTGAAGATAAATTTTTACTCGTAATAAATGCCTCAAACACCGAAGAAGACTTAGATTGGATCCAAAAAATAAACAATGATGTAAGTATAAATAACATAACGCCAGATACATCTATGATAGCAATTCAGGGACCAAGGGCACTAAATAAAATAAATCTTCTTTCAAATAATGCAATCACAGATTTAGGCAGATATAAATATAAAGAAATAAACCTACAAGGCTATTCAATATTTGTAGCTAGAACTGGTTATACAGGGGAAGATGGTGTAGAAATCATATGTAACAACAAAGATGCTGAAAATATTTGGAATATTCTTCTTGAGAATGATGTAGAAGCCTGTGGATTGGGAGCAAGAGATTTATTGAGAATTGAAGCGGGGTTACATTTATATGGACATGAAATAAACAAAAATTCTAATCCGATAGATATCGGCTTGGGAAGATTATTAGAATCAAAAAGCAAAAACTATATTAATTACGATTACATAAAAAGTGATGAAATTCAAAAAGGAAAAGAATCATTAGTAGGACTTGTAATTTTAGATAGAGGAATTGCAAGAGAGGGAAATGAGATATATATAGATAACAAAATTATTGGAAATATTACTTCAGGGACACATTCCCCTAGAATTAATAGTGCTATAGCTATTGGAATGCTAGAAAAAAATTACAATAATATTGAAAATACAGTTAAAATAAAAGTAAGAGAAAAATTTCTAGAAGCAAAAATAGTAAAGCTTCCGTTTTACAGGAGAAAAAGAAAATGAGTGAAATTCCTAAAAATCTAAAATACTCTAAAGATCACGAATGGGTAGAAATTAGCGAAAATATAGCTACAGTTGGAATAACTTTACATGCAGCTGAATCTTTAGGAGACATAGTTTACGTTGACGTAAACAGTCTTGATAAAAACCTAAGTCAATTTGATAAATTTGGAGAGATTGAATCAGTAAAAGCTGTTTCAGACCTATATGTTCCAATTTCTGGGAAGGTGATTGAAATAAATGAGGCGTTACTGAATAATCCAGAATTTGTAAATGAAGACTGCTATGACAAAGGATGGATCATTAAACTTGAAATAAATGACACAAAAGACTTAGAAGAATTATTAAATTCAGAAGAATATCAAAAAATAATATAATGAAAAATTCACCATACATACCGAGTACTGATTTAGATCAAAAAGAAATGCTTCAAACTATTGGGGCAAAAACTTTTAAAGATTTATTAAATGATGTCCCAAAAAAAATGCTTTTCCCTGCTCTAGAACTAAAAGAGGCACTATCAGAGCAAGAGCTAGTAGAATTTTTTGAGCTTATGGCAAATAACAACTTTGCTTCAAAATCTATCTCTAGCTTCATGGGAGGAGGGGCATACAACCACTATATACCTTCAACTGTAAAATCAATGATTCAAAGAGGGGAATTCCTTACATCATACACACCCTATCAACCTGAGGCTTCTCAGGGGACTTTACAAGTTGGGTTCGAATTTCAATCTATGATAGCCCAGCTTTTTGATATGGAGGTGTGTAATGCTGGAATGTATGATGGACCCACTGCGTTAGCAGAAGCTGCCTTAATGGCATGCAGAATCAAGAGAAACAATACAGTAGTTATTCATAGCAGTATCCCTGAAAAATCACTTGAGGTCATAAAAGCATATTCTAAGTGGCAAGATATAGAATTAATAAATTACGATGACATGTCCAATGATGAAAGCTCAGAATATGGGTGTTTATTGGTTCAATCACCTAACCAATATGGAGAGATTGAAGATGTTGAAAAATTAGCTGATGAAATACACTCTAAAAATGGGTTGATTGTTCAGCATACATACCCAATTTCATTAGGACTATTAAAACCTCCAGGTCAACTAAGTGTTGATATTGCAACAGCAGAAGGCCAGCCATTAGGTGTCCCTGTTTCATTCGGAGGACCTTTTATAGGCCTGCTAACCTGTAAAAAAGAGTATATAAGGCAATTGCCTGGAAGAATAATTGGCCAAACTGTAGATAAAAATAATAAAGTTTCTTATGCCTTAACTCTTCAAACAAGAGAACAGCATATTAGAAGAGAAAGTGCTACATCAAATATTTGTACAAGTACTCAGCTAATTGGATTAATGGTTGCAGTTTATCTCGCCACGATGGGTCCAAATGGAATTAAAAGCGTTGCTGAAACTTCCTATCACAGAGCTCATTATTTTGCGTCGGAACTCGATAAAATTGATGATTTCAAATTAGTATCAAAAAACTTTTTTAATGAATTTGTAATTGAAACAAAAATCGATGTCAGTAAAATAAATAAAGTTTTGTTAAAAAATAATATTGAGGGCGGCATAGATATTTCTGATAAAGATAGTAATAAAATTATGTTTGCAGTTACAGAACTAAATTCCCCTGAAATTATAAGAAAAACCATAGATATATTAGGAGAAAAAATTGATTAATAAAGAACAAACTCTTTTAATGAATCAATCAAAAAAAGGGCGAAAGGCGATTAATCTTCCATCAATAGGTGTTCCTGAGACAAGTCTGCCTGATTCTAAATTTCTTAGGAAAGATATTGAGTTGCCTGAAGTAGCACAGCTAGACCTAATAAGGTATTTTACAAATCTTTCTTCTCTAAATTATTCAATCGACACTAATTTCTATCCATTAGGCTCTTGTACTATGAAATACAACCCTAAAATCAATGAACAAATTTCAGCAATAAAAGGCTTTGCTTCGTCTCATCCTAATCAATCAGACGAAAATATTCAAGGTAATCTAGAAATTATGTATGATCTTCAAAATGAACTTGGAGAAATAACAGGCCTTCCTGCTGTTTCTTTAGCTCCGCTTGCAGGAGCCCAGGGAGAATACGCAGGACTCCTTATTGCAAGAGAGTACCATAACCATAATAATCAAAAGAATAGAAACATAGCGCTCATTCCAGACTCTGCCCATGGAACAAATCCTGCTTCAGCCTCAATGGCTGGATTAGATGCTGTCACAATTAAGACAACAAATGAAGGCGATATTGACTTAGAAGACCTCAAAAACAAGGTAAACGAAAATGTTTGCGTACTAATGCTAACGCTACCTTCTACGCTTGGTTTATTTGAACCAAATATATTAGAAATCACTAAAATTATTCACGACAATGGGGGTTTGGTATATGCTGATGGAGCTAACCTAAACGCATTGTTAGGTATAACAAAATTCGGTGAATTAGGAATAGACATATGTCATTCAAATTTACATAAAACATTTTCAACTCCACATGGAGGAGGCGGCCCGGGCTCAGGACCTGTTATGGTCGCAAAATTTTTAGAAAAATACTTACCTTATCCTCACATAAAAAAAGATGGAGGGAAATTTATTCAATATAAGCCGGAATTTTCAGTAGGGAGGCTGAATGGATTTTACGGTTCATTTGGAATCTTGGTAAGAGCTTATGCCTATATTAGATCTTTGGGTGCAGAAGGACTAAGAGAAATTTCAGAAAATGCAATAATTAATGCCAATTATATACAGGAAAGATTAAAAGAGCATTATGAGCTAACTTCATCAAGAAGATGTATGCACGAAACAGTTCTATCCGCCTCAAAACAAAAAGAGGATGGAGTCAAAGCAATAGATATAGCAAAAAAACTATTAGATGAAGGTTTTCATGCTCCAACAATGTATTTTCCTCTTATAGTTGAGGAAGCGTTAATGATTGAACCCACTGAAAGTGAGTCTAAAGAAACTATTGATAAATTCATTACAGCAATGATAAAAATAAGCGAATTATCTAAAACAAACCCTGATGAAATTACCAATGCCCCTTTGAACCTTCCGGTTGAAAGATTAGATGAAGCTCAAGCAGCTAGAAATCCTGTTTTGGCATGGGAAAAGAAGTGAATATTGTTGTAGGGAGCGATCATTTAGGGGAAGATTTTCCAAATATCTTACAAGACTTATTCCCAGATGCAAATTTCATTAAGGCATTTGATGAAAAAGACCAACTAAATCAAATTTCAAATGCTGAAGTTTTTTTTGGCTTCCCTTCAGAAAAATTAATTCAATGTGGATCTAACCTTCAATGGATTGCTTGTCCCGGAACTGGGATAGACAAAATAATAAAGAACTCTAAATATCTAGACCCAAAAATCACTATTACTAATGCTCCTTTAGCACATGTAACACCTATGGCTGAACACGTAGTTGGAACAATGGTAGGATTAGCGCATTCCTTCAAGCAACTTTTTCAAGATCAAGTACATAAAAAATGGGATGTTGAACAATGGAATTCAAAAATAGTTGAGTTAAGAGGAAGTAACGTTTGTATATATGGTTACGGTAAATTAGGGCAATCTATAGCAAAAAAACTTAAGGCTTTTGAAATGAATATTTTTGCTATAGATCCAATAACAAGTATCAAAACAGGTTCAGAAAAAAGCGTAAGTCCTCCTAAAGAATTAAACCAAATTCTGAAAATTTCAAACTGGTTAATAATTGCAGCTCCATTAATTAAAGAAACTGAAAACTTTATAAAAAAATCTAATTTAGAACTTATGCCAAAAGGAAGTTACGTAGTGATCATTTCTAGAGGAGGTATAATCAATGAAGAAGATTTGTATGAAACGTTACATTCAGGCCATTTAGCAGGGGCTGGTATTGATGCAACTAAAATCGAGCCTCTTCCTGAAAGTTCTCCTTTATGGAATATTGAAAATGCTATCATTTCTCAACATGCATCAGCGTTGTCTCCTCAAATGTATGAAGGAAGAAGAAAGATATTTATAGAAAATGTCAGACGCTTTTTAGATAATAAAGAACTCTTGCATATATGTAATTTAAATAAGGGTTATTAGTATGAATAATAGCTGGATCAAAATCAACCAACTAAACTTTTTTTCTCTACATGTAAGAGCAAATACTGAATGGAAATTTATTGAATTTATTACAGATGATAATATATCAGGAATTTCAGAAATTACAGATACACAGTTACAATCTCCTGTGTCAAAAATAGTTTCTAGATTATCTAATAAACTCCGAGGGGAAAAACTTTTTTCAGAAAATGAACTTATTAATATTATTGATAATGAAAATTATGCCTCAAAAGATTTATCTTATGCCACCGCAGTAAGTGGAATAAGAACGGCGTTTTTAGACTTGATGTCTAAAAGAATCGAATTACCTCTGTATAGTTACTTGAAAGAACTAAATCCAAGTCTTGATCAAAAAAATAATATTACCGTCCCTTTGTATGCAAATATAAACAGATCAATGCTTCCAAATGATCAGGGGCCTGTAGATAGAAGCCCAGAATCTTTTGCAAAAAGAGCTAAAGAATTTGAACAAAAAGGATTCTTAACTATTAAGTGTGCACCATTTGACGAATGTAAAAGTCCTTTTAGTGAAAAAAATAAAATTCCACCAGAGGCTAGTTTAGGACTAGAAAGAATATCGGAGATAAGAAATAATATTGCGAAAGAGACTAAATTATTTGTAGATTGTCATTCAAGGTTTGATCTAGATTCCAGTTACTACTTACATGATGAACTTTTGGAACGCGGAGTTAATTGGTTTGAAGAGCCAGTTGATCCAGAAAAAAACGAAAAAGAAATGATAAAAATTAATAATTATTCTAAAATTACTACAGCAGGAGCAGAAATGACTTATGGGGCAGATAATTTCAGAAGATTATTATCAAAGGAAGTTATAGATATTGTTATGCCTGATGTTAAGTTTTGCGGAGGACCAACTGAAGTTATAAACCTAGATAAATCAATAGAAGACTCTTCGAAAAAAATTTCTATGCACTGCCCGTCAGGTCCCATATCTTTATTGACATCTGCTCACATTACTTCATCTATTTCTTCAACTCTTCCTCTAGAACATGCTGTAAAAGAAGTTCCTTGGAGACAAGATGTGCTTCTCCCTAATGAAAAAATAATAAATGGTGAAATACATTTACCTAAAGGAATTGGAATCGGTGCTAGTCTAAACCCAGAAATTATCCATAACAATGGAAAAGTTTGGCAAGAATAAATTTAACTCTTTGAAATTTGTTTTCTTGTTCTTTTAGCAGAAAAATACACAAATCCTATACCTAGCAAGAAAATAAGTTGCATAACAATAAATCCATAAGAGAAACTGCTACTGTTTAAGGTTCTATTTCTTTCAAATATCTCAATCTGTTCTGAGATTCTAGCGGTATTTATTCCGTTATCAATTTCAAAGTCCATTACCCAGTTCCCTTTTTTTTCTAATCTAAGAATTGCTTGATAATAACCTTTCATTCCTGATGATGAAAGAGCTGGGGATTTTTTCTTATTATCATCAAATAATGGAGTTGCAAACACTTCTATTTTTAAATTTTCGACAGGTTGCTTTGTTATATTGTCTACAACATTTATAGAAAATATTTGTTGCCCTACAACTGGATTTTTTGGAGATATAGATATTGAGACAAAATAATCATCTAATTTTTGTTCATGAAATAATTTATACTGCGAGTAACCTTCCCCTTGAGCAGATATTAAGGAAAATCCTTGGGTTTGAAATACGATAAATAGAACAAAAAATAAATACTTTAAATTTTTTTTCATACTTAAATAATACATGATTGAGAGTATTATAAAAAGAAAAACTATCTTCTAATTCTGCCAGTAACATCACCTGATGCTACATCTTGAACCTCTTGAACTGTAGCCAAATTAAAATCTCCTTGGAAGGTATGGGCAAGGGCGGATGCAGCAACTCCAAATTCAACGATTTCTTGGTTAGACATATTACTATATAATCCATATATCAATCCGGCAGTAAATGCATCTCCTGCTCCAACTCTATCAACAATTTGAATTTGATATTTTTTTGAAGCATAGACTTTTTCATCATTATAAAATAAGCCTGCCCAATCATTATGATCCGCTGAAAAACTCTCTCTCAATGATAGTCCCACTTGTGACAAGTTATATTTCTTTGCAAGATCAACCAAAAGCTCCTTATAAGAATCGTCTTCCTCATTCTTGACAAATTCCCCCAACATTATTTCTGGATCCTTTTTACCTCCAATTAAAATATCAGTGTATTCCATCAAAGGAATCATTGTTTTTTGAGCCTCTTTAGGAGACCACAAATTAGACCTATAATTTAGATCACATGAAACCTTAACTTTCCTTTTTTTGGCCTCTTTTAATGCATAAACAGTTAGCTCTTTTGTTGAATTAGACAATGAAGGAGTTATACCAGAATAGTGAAAAAGATCACAACTATCAAAAATAACATCCCAATCAAATTGATCTGGAGTAATTAACGAAAATGAAGAACCTGTTCTGTCATAAACAATATTAGAAGGTCGCATAGATGCTCCATTTTCCAAATAATAAACCGCAAGTCTTTCTCCTTGTTTAGCAATGTAATCAGTACCAACGCCGTATTGCCTAACAGTATTAATACAGCTTTGTCCTATCGGGTTATCAGGCACTGAAGAAACATAATGGGTAGTCATCCCAAAATGGGAAAGAGAAACTGCTACATTACATTCTGATCCAGCATATGTAATTTCAAAATTTTTAGATTGAGTAAATCTTTCCTTATTTAAAGTTGTTAATCTTAATAATATTTCGCCAAAAGTTACTATTTTGTTCATTTTTGAAAAAAATCCTCTTTTTTTTATATATTTATACAAATATACAATTATGATTTGAAAAATAAAACCAGAAATTATTTAGAGTTTATAAAGTTAGTGAAAGATGACAAAGAAAAAAGAATAAGCCCCGATAAAAAAGGGGTTGCATTAGCATTTTTTTTATCCGTTTTATGGTCTGGAAACCCCATTTCTATAAAAATAGGACTAGAAGACGCCCCTCCATTAAGATTAGGGTGGATGCGTTTTTTACTGGGGGGAATAGTCGCTATTTTATGGGCTATTTATAATAAAGAAAAGTTCACACTTAGCAAAAAAGAAATCTTGCCACTTTTAGGAGTAGGAATTTTATTTTCCGTACAGTTAGGTTTCATGAATGTAGGTCAAAATTTCACCTCAGGAGGACATGGGGTAATCATGATAACAACATTTCCTTTATGGTCTTCTATTTTCTCTCATATTTTCATTCCAAAGGATAAATTAAATAAATTGAAAATATTTGGAATGATAATCGCATACTCTGGAATAATAGTTTTGTTTTGGGAATCTTTACAAAACTCAAAAACAGATTATTTATGGGGAGATTTAATGATGCTTACTTCGGCAATGCTCTTAGGAGCTAGGCAAATTTATATTTCTCAAATAGCCCAAGGAATTCCTCAAATTAATATTTTGTTGTCTCAAGCATTTATAGGCATAATTACTTTTTTTATTTTTTCTATGTTTTTTGAAAGCCAAAATTATTTGATATCAGTGAGCTTAATTACTGCTCTTTTTTATCAAGGTGTTATTATTGCAGGATTTGGATTTATTGGTCAAACTTGGCTATTAAAAAAGTATTTACCATCAAAAATAACAATAATTTCTCTTTCTCAGCCCGTTTTTGGAGTTATATTAGCTTGGCTTATTTTAGGTGAAGATCCTGGCATTGAATTGATTTTTGCTACCATTTTAGTTGTTGCAGGTTCATATATTTCTGTGAAAAACAGGACTTCAAAGTAGAATTATATTTTATGGGCAATAAAATTAAGTAAACTACTTTTTTAAAATGAAATTCTCTAATCCAAAAAAAGCAGGCCCACAAATAAAGAAAAAAATTTTATGCATTCCGGTTCATTGCGGATATTTTTATAGCTGTCATATTACAACAAAATATCCGAATAAAGTAGATGAAAGAAAATGCCTAAGATTTAAACATGATTCTCAAAAGCCTAAAATGCATCTTTCAATATTTTCTAAAAGCGTTCTTGAAAAATATTAAAGGTTTTTACCTATAAAATTTTTATCAAAAAGAGATTTTATTTGTTTTTCGTCATATCCAATATTTAGCAAAACCTCTTCCGTATTTTCACCCAATAAAGGCGCAGATCTTAATTCTGGGTTTCCGGTAGAAACATTAAATATAGGGCCACTGGACCTTACTTTGCTGCCAGTTTTATGATCAAGCTCAACAACATAATTGTTTTCTATGGCCTGCTTGTTGTCTACTAATTCTTCTGTAAATTGCATCGGTTCGCATGGAATATCATGAGATCTCAAATATTCGATCCAATCATTTGTATTTTTTTCTAAAAACTTATTTTCCATCTTTTTTTCAAAATCTTTACCTATCTTAAGCATTTCTTTAGGAGAAAACTTTTTTTGTTGATCAAATCTTGCATCCTCTAAATTAAATAAAGATGCAATTCTTTTTCTAGCATGCATTGCTAGGCAACCAAGAGCAAGCGCTCCATTTTTTGTCTTATATGCTCTATAATATTGAGCAATTTGAGGAGCACCTCCTTGAATAGAATAATCTTCCTGAATATCTTCATAAGGAATACCTTTTTGAAAAAGGTCTTCTTTTTTATCATTAATCCATTTTTGAGATGGACTCAAGTCTTTTTCAACATTTACAACTTGCATAGCTTGCATAGATAAAGCCTGTGCAAGTAAGCTTGTTTGAAGAAGAACACCTTTTCCTGTTGATCTTGCTTGTAAAACACCAGAAACTACGCCAAGTGCCATAGCATAACCAGTTGAATAATCTATGTAAGATGATGACCTAACTGCACTAGGAGCGCCATGGTAAATTTTGTTTTCTGTAGACATTATTCCTGTATAAGCTTGCATGATTAGGTCAAATCCTGGTTCAGCAGCCTTTTTTCCTTTTGGGCCATATGCTGTAGATTCAACATAAACTAGCTTAGGATTAATTTTTGACAATGTCTTCCAGTCATATTTTAGTTTTTCAGAGGTAGCTGTTCTATTGTTAGAAATCACTGCATCGGCTTTGGCAACTATATCATGACAAACCTTTTGGCCTTCTGGAGTTTTTAAGTCAATGCAAACACTTTTCTTTCCCCTATTTAGAGCTATAAATAATCTGCTTTCTCCTTTGGGAGAGCTGTCAGAAGAATGTCTCCAAGGTTCTCCAACAGGAGGTTCTATCTTAATTACATTAGCCCCCAAATCAGTTAAGAGTTGGCCAGATGTTGGGCCTGCAACAAAGTTACCAAATTCAATAACAACTATATCGCTAAGAGGTCCGCCTAGAGTCATTTTACTTTTTCCTAAAAAACTTTTTTTAAGATTATACTAAAAGTTTATTTTGAATCTATTTTTTTGGAAACAGTTTCCATATCTTTATCGCCTCTTCCTGAGAGCAAAAATAAAATGTCTTTATTTGGTTCTATTTCTTTTGCCCAATCAAGCAGAAAACCTAGAGCATGAGCAGGTTCTAAGGCAGGAATAATCCCTTCCTCAACTGATAAAAGCTTAAAACCTTCAAGTGCCATTTCATCAGTTGCAGAGAAATATTTAGCTCTTTCTATATCTTTTAAGTATGAATGTTCTGGCCCAACTCCTGGATAATCTAATCCTGCAGAAATTGAGTGGGCTTCTTGTATTTGACCAAAATCATCTTGCAAAACATAACTCAATGATCCATGAAGGATACCTGGGGTTCCTTTTGTCAAAGTAGCAGCGTGTTTTTCAGTATTGATACCCTCTCCACTTGCTTCTACACCTACTAACTCTACTGCGGGATCATCTATAAATCCTGAAAAAATACCAATCGCATTTGATCCACCACCCACACAAGCAAGCACATAGTCTGGAAGCTTCCCTGTTTTTTCAAGGATTTGCCTTCTAGACTCTTGACCTATAACAGATTGAAATTCTCTAACAATATATGGATAAGGGTGAGGGCCGACAGCACTTCCTATAATATAGTATGTGGATTCAACATTTGTAACCCAATCTCTAATTGCTTCATTACGAGCATCCTTAAGTGTTTTTGAGCCTGAAGTTACTGGTTCAACTTTAGCCCCTAGCATTTCCATTCTATATACATTTGGTGATTGCCTTTTTATATCCTCTTCACCCATATAGACAATACATTCAAGATTTAGCATCGCACAGGCTGTTGCAGTAGCAACTCCATGCTGTCCTGCTCCGGTTTCAGCTATTATTCTATTTTTTCCAAGTCTTTTTGCTAGAAGGCCTTGCCCCAATGCATTATTTATTTTGTGTGCTCCTGTATGAGCTAAGTCTTCTCTTTTTATCCATATCTTTTGATTTAGTTTTGATGATAGATTTTTTGCAAAATAAATTGGAGTGGGCCTACCTACAAAATCCTTTTGTAGTGTTATTAATTCATCCCAAAAACTATCATCTTTTGATATTTTTTCAAAAGCTGTTTCTATTTCTTTCAAAGATGACATCAGTGTTTCGGGAACAAATTTACCGCCAAATTTTCCAAATCTTCCATTTGACGAGGGCTTATTTGCGTTTATTACTTCTTTTGTCATAAGTACTTCCTCATTTAAGGATATCAATTAGTATTTATTTAGTCTCTAATATTGTTTTGGATAAATCAAAATTATTGAAATAAGAATAAGGTTCAATTATCTGTTTTCCTTCAAATTGAATTTTATTGAGTTGAAGCATATTTGATGAAGTGTGGATAAAAATATTTCCATCCAATTTTTCAATCTTACCTGGTATATAAGAGTTTAGGTTTGATAATTCAATATCATGCAAAATAAATCTCTTTCCTTTATGAAAAGAATAAATTTTAGGCCAATCATAAAAAGCTCTAAATTTTGCATAAATTTTAGAGGAAGAGTCATTCCAATTAATTTTTCCTGATTCTTTATTTATTAATTTTGTATAAGAACCTGTGTCTAAATTTTGAGGTTCTGGTTTAATATTTTTATTTGCAATATCCAATAAAACATCATTGATAATTTTTGAAGACTGAGAAAATAATAATTCTAAAATTTCTGTATATTTTTCATTTCCGCTAAGAGAAAAGTTTTTACTTTGGAAAAGTATATCTCCTGAATCAATTCCTTCATCCATTTGAATAATAGTGAAGCCTGTTTGTATGTCTTCATTTAATATAGTGCTTTGGACAGGAGATGGACCTCTATATTTTGGCAATATAGATGGATGTATATTTATCGTTCCATATTTTGGGATTTCAATTAAAGATTTCTTAAGTATTTTCCCATATGCTACAACTACTGATATATCGGGGTTCATATCTTTTATTTGTTTCTCGAAATCTACATTTAGGACCTCTGGCTGATAGAGAGGATATTTGCCAGATGCATATTCAATCAATTTAGGAGTCTTAAATTTTCTTCGCTTTGTGTTTTCTGGGGATTTCTTTGAAACAACTGCTAATATTTCATGCTTCTTACTTAATTCAAAAAGAACGTCAGTGGATTCATCAGTAGTACCAAAAAATATTATTTTCATTGCGTTGTTATTTAAAAAAATTATTAATAATTAAATTATAAGCGTTTATGTATCAAAAAATATTTTTTTATCTCATTACTAAAAAAAATTTGAATAAATAAATAAAAAAAGAAAAAATTATTTATTTTTATTTTTTAAAAGCCTGTTATTAAAGTTTTAATATGCTATTTTTTGATCATGCGGTAATTATTGTTTCTAATTTTTTAGAAATATTTCAAATTTTCTTCGTCGCAAAGAATCGCTACTTGAATGTATATTTATATTTAATTTTTAACTATAGGAGTTAAATGGACAATTTTAGTGCAAAAAATATATGGGCCGGAGCTCTTGGATACTTAGAAATGGTAGTCCAAGAAAGCATGTTCAAAACATGGCTCAAGAACACAAAAGGCTTAACTATAGAAGACAATAAATTAATAGTTTCTGTTGAGAGTATTTTTGCCATTGAGATGCTTACCCAGCGCTTAGAGGGTTCTATTAATGAAGCACTCATCCAAACAATTGGAAAAAAATATGATATTAAATATGTTCTAACGACTTCTGAAATAGAACAAGCAAAAAAAGCAGAAATAGGTAGAATTAAGGGTTCTTGGGTAAATCCAAAATTCAACTTTGAAAGCTTTATTACAGGTTCCTCAAATTATTTAGCTTATGCAGCTGCAAAAAAAGTCTGTGAAAGCCCCGGGGCTTTATATAACCCTTTGTATATTTATGGAGAATGGGGGTTAGGAAAAACTCACTTAATTCAATCAATAGCTAAAACGCTTAAAGTTAAAGGGTTGGATATTGTTTCCGTAACTGGAGAGTCTTATACAAATGATTTTGTAAAATCTATCAAAAATAACAACCTGAATGAAATGAAAAAATACAGAGATTGCGACATCTTTATCATTGATGATATTGATTTTTTCTCTGGTAAAAAACAAACAGTAGAATCATTGATTCATATAATAAATCAACTTCAACTATCAGAAAAACAAGTAATTGTTACCTCATATAATCACCCGAACAAGATAAATATGTCCACAAGATTGACATCAATACTCAAGTCTGGATTAATTGTCAAAATCCAAACCCCAGATAAAGAAACCGCAAAAAAATACATATCTAAAAAATTTAAAGAAAACTTTAGAAATTATGATGAAAAATTAATAGAATTCATTTCTTCAAAAAAGTTTAATTCTTTTAGTGAAATTGAAGGAATTATAAAATCTTTAGTTGCCCACACAGAACTACTAAATAAAAATGTATCTGAAGAAATGGTAATAAATATTATCCAAGATTATAAATTAGAAAATATAAAAGATATAACAATCTCCATTGAAAAAATATTTAGTTTAATCAAATATATGTTTGGTATAGAAGAATCAGATTTAAAAAGCAGAAAAAATGACAAAAAAACAAACTATGCAAGACACTTTGCTGCCTATCTATTAATTGAAAAATCAAACTTTTCGACCAGTCAAGCTGGAAAGTTACTCGGAAACCGTAACCACTCTACTATTATTTACTCTGTCAACAAAATCAAAGAAGAGTTGTCAAAAAATGTTCAACTTAAGGCAGAAATAGAGAAAACTATTTTACAGAATTAATTTTGTTTGATAAAAAAAAAATTCTTTGAACAGTTATTTACCTTTCTCCACACAAATAATCAAACTTGATTGCCATTAGTTTATTAACAATTTCAACATATTTAAATATTATTATTAAATAAATATACATATGATAGATAAATTAATAATAAAAGTTAAAGCTGGTAATGGTGGAAAGGGAGCAGTTAGTTTCAATAGAGATTCCAACAACTCTAGAGGTGGGCCTGATGGAGGTAATGGAGGAAGCGGAGGAAATATAATATTGAAAGGAAACTCAAATTTATCAGACTTAAATAAGTATTCATATCAAAAAGCATTTGTTGCAGANAATGGAAGTGACGGTTCTAAGCAAAAAAAATCAGGATCTAAAGGTAAAAATTTAATTCTTGACCTTCCANTTGGTTGCTTAGTTTGGGAAATAGATGGAGAAAAAAAAATATTAGTTGCATCTATATTGGAAGATACNTCAGAAATAGAGTTATACTTAGGTGGCTATGGAGGNAAAGGAAATACATCATTTGTTTCTTCTCAAAATAAGGAGCCATTATTGGCNGAATCTGGNCAACAATCAGAAACTTATACNCTAGAGTTAGACTATAGAATAAATTCTGATTTATTGTTGTTGGGTCCTCCCAATTCAGGAAAATCTAGTTTTTTGTCCTATTTTTCTAATGCAAAGCCTGAAATAAACTCTTATCCNTACTCAACTAGAGAACCTGTTGTNGCAATAGCAAAGGTAAANTATTCAAATATAAAGCTTCTTGAATTACCTTCAATTGATNGGGGCAAAGGNTTAGGTACNGATTATTTCAAGCACTTATATTTCGCAAAATTTATTTGTTTTACATTAGAGCACGATCATACTTTCTTTCATCAAATTGATGAATTAATTAATACCATTTCTTCTNTAGATGATTTATTGTTATCAAAAAGGTTTATTTTGCTAGTTACAAAATCAGATAATATTGATTCAGATCAAAGAAAANNTATCAATAAAGAGCTAGGTGAAAGGTNNCCTATAATTTCCAATAAACCTTTTTATTTTTCAACCAAAAGCCCCGAAAATAATAAGGAAATATTAGATTTTGTTCAGAGTCAATCTATGGGTTTGAGTAATGTAGAGGGCAATAATTTTACCCCGACTATAAATCTTAGAGGTCAAAATAGTAAAAAAGTAAAAAAATCTAATAGCTTTTATGAAATTCTTGACAAAAGCTTTGTACAATTAGCAGAAGGTTCAGACTTGTCAAANTGGAAAGCTTTAGTTCAATTTCAATATAAACTAAAGAGGTCAAAACTTTCAAACGAACTTAATAATTTAGGTATACGAAGAGGAGATAAGTTAAAAATATCAAATTATGAATTTACTTGGGAAGAATAAATTTAAGAATCTAGTTTTTGGGGGGACATTTGACCCTATTCATAACGGACACATTAAAATTGTTGAAAAAATCATTTTTAATTTTTCNCCAGAAAAAATTTATATTATTCCAACGGGAAATCCATACATGAAACCCAAGCCTCCGATCGCATCGTCTCTTCAGAGACTTGAAATGTGTAAGATAGCTTTTGCTAATTTTGACAGAGTAGAAATAATAGATTACGAGGCATTAAGAGATTCTCCTAGCTATACTTTTGATACTTTAAACTTCCTCGCTTCCAGAAATATACAAATTGATACATTAGTTCTTGGAGAAGATTCTTTTTCTGAGTTAGATAACTGGAAAGAAGGCTTATTACTAAGAAAAAATTATAAATTTATTGTTATAAAAAGAAATGAGTCATCTCAATTAGATTTGGATGATAAAAACTTTGTTTATTTAGATCATATTTCTTTACTAAGCTCCTCTGATATCAGAAAAAAAATTGCATTAAATAAACAAATTATTACTGACACTTCAATAGAAATTGCAAATTATATAGAANATAATATGATATATAAAAATGGACAAAATAAATAAAAAAAAATTATTAGATAAAGCAATTGCCTTAAAGGCTCTTGTTTATGGAGACTTTACCTTATCCAGTGGCTTGAAATCAAACTTTTATTTTGATGGNAGGTTGTTATCTATGGATGCTGAATCTTCCAAAATTATATCTAAATGGGTTATTAATCAATCTATTACACATAAAATCAAATACATAGGAGGCCCTGCTGTTGCAGCNGTTCCNATTATAGGNGCAACAGTTGCTATGTCTGCTGAAACAGAAAATCCACTTAGNGGTTTTTTTGTAAGATCTGATAAAAAAGATCATGGTACTCAAAAACAAATCGAAGGAAATATAAATAAAGGATCACCTGTTATTGTGATTGATGATACTATTTCAACTGGCGGATCACTGTTTCAGGCCATATCTGCCATTGAAGACTTCGGTTGCAATATAAGTTTAGTACTCAGTGTCTTGGATAGAAAAATGGGAGGCTCTGAGAAAATACTACAAAAAGGGATTGATTATAAGTCTATTTTTGAAATCAATTCCGATGGAGATTTTGTTTGAAGAAAAAAATCGATAAGACTGATTTTATTGTCGCCATAAATGCTATTGCTGAAAGTGTTTATGACTTTCATGAAAGGTGGAATCTTTTTGATCTTAAAAAATCACCTTTTGATGCCATTTCTGAAAGAGAACCGCTTCTTTTAGAAGAAGTTAATGAACTTATTGCCGAATATAACAAGAATAAAAATCAAGAGTCTGTTGAGCTGCTTAGTGGAGAAGCTGCTGATGTTTTGTACGTTTCAATCGGAAACATGCTCGCTTTACACAAAGAGGGCGCTGAGGCCATGTTAGACGTTGCAAATAAGAATAATAACAAAACCACAAAAACTCATTATTTCAATACAAAAGAAAAAAAAGTAAAGAAATTAGACGTCTANGTTTTTTACCTCAAGAGCATTTGTTTTTATAAAATCTCTTCTCGGCTCTACATCGTCCCCCATCAAGGTTCTAAATATATCATCTGCTGCCAATGCATCCTCTGCAGAAACCCTTAACATTACTCTGTTGCCTGGATCCATCGTGGTGTCCCATAATTGATCAGGGTTCATCTCTCCTAGACCTTTGTACCTTTGAATATTAAATCCTGATTTATCAGCATTACTTTCTAAGGTAGCTATTACAGAATCCCAAGATAAATCACTCTCTATTACTTCATCATTTTTCTTTATGGAAAAAGATCCTTCTAGGTATGATTTTATTTCTGGATAAATATTTTGAGCTTTAATAATTGATGGATGATTATTGATAGAAATAGTTTCATTTATGTCTTTTAATACCTCTTCACCCTGTTCTTCTTCAGTAATAGCAGAGTCAAAAAGATTTGGCTGAATGTTGTCTTCTTGTGTATTCTCTTCAGGCTTATTTGAACTAATTTCAGAATTTTTTGAAGCTAAATTAAAAAACTCTTCTTCTTCAATATTTAATATTTTTGCTATATCTTTAGATTCACTAAATGACTTAACATCAGACATAAACTTTCCTATAGCTGCCCCTTTAATTTCTTTGCTATTTTCGGTATGAATTATTGAGAAATTATTATAAATTTTTTCTGAAATCCATTTATTTAAGTCACTATCTGAATAAATCCATTTGCTAGTTCTTCCTCTTGAAACTTTATATAAAGGAGGCTGAGCTATGTATAAATTTCCATTTCCAATAAGTTCGGGCATATTTCTGAAGAAAAAAGTTAATAGCAAAGTTCTGATGTGAGCACCATCTACGTCAGCATCTGTCATGATAATAACTCTGTGATATCTTAGCTTTTCATGATTAAAGTCTTCTCCCAAACCTGTTCCAATTGCTGTTATTAATGCGACTATTTCCTCATGATTTAACATTTTTTCAGGTCGTGCTTTTTCAACATTAAGAATTTTTCCTCTCAGAGGCAATATTGCTTGAAAATTTCTGTCTCGACCCTGTTTTGCTGATCCTCCAGCTGAGTCTCCCTCTACAATATATAGTTCAGATTTGAAAGGATCTTTTTCTGAACAGTCTGCTAATTTACCAGGAAGAGACCCTCCGTCTAATGCATTTTTTCTTATTATTAAGTCTCTAGCTTTTTTGGCAGCCTCTCTGGCTCTTGCTGATGTCATTGACTTATTAATTATTCTTTTTGCATCTTCTGGGTTGTCTTCAACAAACTCACTTAATCTTTTACCAATAGTTTGTTCGACGGCACCTTTTACCTCAGGGTTTCCTAATCGCCCTTTTGTTTGCCCTTCAAACTGAGGGTCCTTAACTTTTACAGAAACAACACACATCAATCCTTCTCGAACATCTTCTCCTGATAATGATGCTATGTCTTCTTTGAAAAACCCTTGTTTTTTTCCATAGTCATTTAATACTCTAGTTAAAGCAGACCGGAATCCTGTTACGTGAGTTCCACCGTCTGCTGTTCTTATACAATTTGTAAATGATAAAGTATTATCAATAAAGGATTCGTTGTACTGAATCGCGGTCTCTACAACTATGTCATCAACAACTTCATTGGCGTACATGATATTTTCATGAATAGCAGATCGTTTTTTGTTTAAATTTCTAACAAAACTCTGCACTCCTCCTTCAAACTTGAAAGATACTTGGTTGTGTGGCCATAATTGATCGTGATAGTTAGATATAAATTCAATATTTAATCCTTGATTTAGATATGCCATTTCTCTAAATCTTGTAGTAATAGACTCGTATGAATAGTCAATTTCTGGAAAAATTTCAGTATCGGGCAACCAAGTAACGGAAGTTCCTGTTCCTTTTAAGTCCTCTTCTGTTTGTGGCCTACTTTCTAGCTGACCATCTGCCTTACCTTTTGTATAAGACTGATTCCATACTTTATTATCACGCCTAACCTCTACTTTTAACCATTTTGACAATGCATTAACAACAGATGCCCCTACTCCATGTAGCCCTCCTGATACCTGATAACCTTTTCCTCCAAATTTTCCACCTGCATGCAAGGTTGTCATTACTGTTTCTACAGCAGACATGCCTGTTTTTTCATGAATGTCTACGGGAATACCTCTTCCGTCATCTATGACTGTCACGGATTTATCTTTGTTTAAAATAACTCTAATTTTTGACGCGAAACCAGCCATCGCTTCNTCAACACCATTGTCAACTATCTCATGTATTAGATGNTGTACACCTTCTAGCCCNGTTGTTCCGATGTACATTCCTGGTCTTTTTCTAACAGCCTCCAATCCTTCCATTACGGTAATATCGGATGCGCTGTAATCTTCAGATCCTTGGTGGTTATTGTTATTTGTTTTTTTAGCCATTTTTGTGGTCTCCCGCGCGCGCGCGTTNATATTGTAGGGTAAANGTCCCTGGATATCTAAATACTATATGATTTGAGTACGATTATAAAGTTATATAAAACTATTTATGTATTTGATAAATAAATCAATCTTGATTAGATGAAAATAAAAAAAAGTTCCTTACAAACTTGACAATATTATTTCCCAAGATGATCATGTTTCCCAAGAGTAAATAAAAAGGGATGAAATATGGAAATAACAAATGATATTCAAAAATTGATGCTCCAAAGAATGTGGACCATAAGAACTTTTGAAGAAAAAGTAATGGAGGTTCATGAGGCAGGTGAATTTGTTGGAGCAGCTCATCCCTATATTGGAGAAGAAGCTGTTGCAGTTGGAGTATGTCTTGCCTTAAAGGATACGGATTATATAGCAGGGAACCATCGATCACATGGGCATCCTTTAGCTAAAGGAGGAAGCATAAAAAAAGCAATGGCTGAAATCTATGGAAAAGTAGACGGTTATTGCAATGGAAAAGGTGGGTCAATGCATTTAGCTGATTTTTCTGTAGGTATTTTAGGAGAATCAGGAATTGTTGCATCCTCAGTTCCTGTAGCTACAGGCGCAGGATTAGCTGCAAAAATTGGTAAAAAAGATTTTGTCTCCGTAGTCTTTTTTGGAGACGGGGCTTCTAATCAAGGGGCGTGTCATGAATCTATGAATCTTGCTTCAATTTGGAAATTACCAGTTATTTTTGTATGTGAAAACAATCAGTTTGCAATTACAACTTCTTATCAAAATTCAGTTGCTGTAGATAATGTTTCTGATAGAGCTCAAGCATATAATATGCCAGGAGTTTTAGTTGATGGACAGAATGTTGAAGCTATGTATGAAGCAACTTCAGAAGCAGTTAAAAGAGCTAGAAANGGAGAAGGNCCAACATTAATAGAAGGTTTAACATATAGATTTGAGGAACACTCTTTGGGATTAGGAAGAGTTAGAAGNGGTGAGTATAGAACCGAGGAAGAAATTGATAAATGGAGAGAAAGAGACCCNATCTTAATTCATAAAAACAAACTCATAGACCGAGGNNTTCTTTCAGAAGAAGANTGTTCTGCAATTGAGAATAATTCATACGCTGAAACTGAAGAAGCTCTTGAATTTGCTAGAAATAGTAGTTTCCCTGAGCCAGAAGATTTATTTGAAGATATGTGGGCAAACCCTATACCTAAACCATAGAACTTAAAGGAGATAAAATGTCAGAAAAAGTTTTTGCAGACGCTATAAATGAAGCTATTGCTGAAGAAATGAGAAGAGATCAAAATGTTTTTATTATGGGAGAAGATATAAGNCTTTCTGTTTATGGAGCAACAGCAAATCTTTTCAATGAATTTGGTGAAGAAAGAGTTTTGGACACCCCACTATCTGAAAATGGCTTTTTTGGAGCTGCTATTGGTGCTTCATTAGTAGGGATGAGGCCGATAGTCGAAACTGTAACCAGCTTTATGTGGGTCGCAATGGACCAATTGATTTCTCAGGCAGCAAAAATGAGATATATGTTTGGAGGACAAGCAACACTTCCTGTTGTATACAGAGCCTCNATGATGTACGGTAGNGGGTCNGCTGCNCATCATTCTGATAGGCCTTATCCTATGTTTATGAATATGCCNGGGATAAAAATTGCAGTCCCTGCAAANCCTTCTGATGCTAAAGCTCTACTAAAAACTGCAGTAAGAGATGATGANCCGGTTATAATTTTTGAAGATGCTAATTTGTATGGGACAAGAGGAGAAGTTGTTGAAGAAGAAATTCCTTTTGGCAAAGCNCAGATAGTAAAAGAAGGTTCAGATTGCACTATCGTGGGAATAGCCGGTTCTGTTAATTTGTCAATAACTGCTGCAAATGAACTTGAAAAAGAAGGAATTTCAGTTGAAGTTATTAATCCTAGGACGTTGGTTCCATTGGATAAATCAGCTATTTTGAATTCAGTTGAAAAAACAGGCCGACTTGTGATTGTTGACCCTGCTCATAAAGTTTGCTCTGCTGCTTCAGAAATTTCATCAATAGTTGCTGAAGAGGGTTTTTGGTTTTTGCAATCTCCAATTATNAAAGTTGCTTCTGAACAAGTGCATATTCCTTATTCTCCTTCATTGGAGAAACTTGTTTACCCAAATGTAGAAAAAATAATAAAAGCCGTAAAGAAGGTTATGGAATAAATTATGCATAAAGTTGATTTTATTTTGAAATACATAAAGGGACTCTATCAAGGTCTAAATATTATAGGAGACGCTAATGCCAAGAGAAATTAATTTGCCTCAATGGGGAATGGCAATGAATGATGGAACTGTAATTAAATGGCTTAAATCTCAGGGAGANCANATAAAAAAAGGAGAAGAGTTAGTAGAAATTGAATCTACTAAAGTGAATGCNGCNGTTCAAGCCCCTTCAGACGGAACTCTTGGAAGGATTGATGTTATTGAAGGTACATTGGTTCCAGTAGGNACTGTTNTAGGCTTGATTTTGCTTGAAGGAGAAAGCATTAGTGACATACCCCCAATTCCTGATGCTCCAAAGAAAGAAANGGTGGAAANTAATTCATTGTCTCTAGATAAATCTTCGGAAAAAAAAGTAGTTGCATCNCCTAGAGCGAGAAATTTAGCAAAAAAATTAGATATAGATTTATCGAAGGTAAAAGGAACTGGGCCTTCAGGAAGAATNACCGAAGATGATGTAAATTCACATACAGATAACCATGGTTTAGTTCAAGAAAATACAGTATCAAATTCCGGATTAGAATTGGACGAAGTTATTGAAACCACAACAATTAGGGAAGTTATTGCTACCAGGATGACTTCTAGCTCTCAAAATCCCCAAGTGACCTTGAATTCAAAAGCTTGTGTTGACAATCTTCTTGCATATCAGAAAAAGTTGATTTCTGAATGGAGGAGTGAAAAGATAAGGCCTCAATTAAATGATATTTTAGTAAAAATTGTTTCAGACACTCTACATAAACACCCTAAATTAAACGCTCATTACTCAAATAACGAAATGAAAATTTGGAAAAACATTAATCTTGGTGTCGCAATGGCAGTNTCTGATGGATTAATAGTTCCTGTCATAAAAAATTCAAATNACAAAGATTTTTTAGCAATAAGTAAAGAAATAAGACTATTTTCAAAAAAAATAAAAGAAAATAAAATTTTGCCTGATGAAATAACAGGCTCAAGCTTTACCATATCAAACCTATCTTCATACAACATTGAGTACTTTAATCCAATAATAAACCCTCCAGAGGTAGCTATTTTGGGCTTAGGAAAAGTTGGTAAAGAGGTTGCGTTTGATGAAAATGATAATACTGTATTGAAAAATTTTATTTATCTTTCTCTTACTTTTGATCATAGAGCATTAGATGGAGTGCCTGCATCTAACTTTATGGATTCANTAATTAGAAATATAGAGAGCATATAAATTGTCTAGTGTAGGGATCATAGCAAATCCTTCTGCAGGAAAAGATATTAGAAGACTTGTAGCTTCAGGAAGGGTTATTTCAAATCAAGAAAAAGCTAATATAATTACTAGATTCGTTAAGGGATTGTCATTCAAGGGAGTGAAAGAATTATATTTTATGCCTGATAAATCAGGATTATTTCGACCCTGCTTAGAAGAGTTTCAAAAAGAATTAGATATAAAGTTATTAGATACTAAACATTATGACGGACCAGAACAAACTCTACTTGCAGCTGAGCTAATTAATCAAAAAGGGTGTGATTGCGCATTGGTTTTGGGTGGAGATGGTACAAATAGGCTTGTTGCAAAAAAAATAGGAAATATTCCCTTGGTTCCAATATCTACAGGAACAAATAATGCTTTTCCTATAAATATTGATCCTACTGTTGCTGGTTTAGCCGCAGGTTTTTATATTCAAACTAAAGGACGGAGATTTAATAGAAATCTTATATCTCAAAAGTCAAAGCTTTCCGTCATAATTGATAAAAATCATGAAGAAATTGCGCTAATAGATTTGGCTATTAGTAACCAAAATTTTATTGGATCGAAGGCTATTTGGGATCCAAATGTTTTAGATCATCTGTTTTTAACTCAATCAAACCCTCTTTCTATAGGATTGTCTGCAATAGGTTCAAAAGTTACTTCAATCCCAAAAAATAAAGCTATTAAATTAGACTTTTCTAATGATAATGAAGGAGAAAAAATATATGCTCCTATCGCTCCGGGATTAATTTCTGAAATATATATCAAAGATTGGCAGCTTTTTTCTTACAAAGAAAAATTTAATTTTTCTAATTATTCTGGAACAATCGCTCTTGATGGAGAAAGAGAAATAGAGATTTATAGAAGAAATAAGATAGAAATTTCTCTAAAAAAACAAGGCCCTTATGTATTAGATGTTATAAAATCTGTACATCAAGAAAATTTTTAAAAAAATTGAGGAGACATTAATGCCATATAACGTAAATCACATCCATTTAAAATCCAAAGATCCAAAAATTACTGCTGAATGGTTTGTTAAAGCATTCAACGTAAAAATCATATCTGAAACAGTAAGGCCTGTTGGCGATACATTTATCATTACGCAAACAGAAGGTGGTCTTGCTATTAATATTTCAAGCGAAAGAACTGACGAAAAACTAGGACCTGCTGATGATGATGCTCATTATGGTTTAGAGCATTTTGGTTTTGATACTGATGATATTGAAGCTGACATAGAGCGCCTAGTAGCTCTAGGTGCAGTACATAAAGAAGGACCTCTTCCTCAGCCTGATGGAAGAAAAATAGGCTTTATTGGCGCTCCTGGTGGAATAAGAATTGAATTAATTCAACCTGCACCATAAAAATTCTTTTATATAATCTTATATCTTAGCTTTTTCTTACCCAAGGAACATTTCTGTGATGGCCTATAGATTGTAGGCCGGCAGTTATGTAACCGTAACAGTAGGCAAATGCTACTCCGCTGTTATTTACCCCCGAAATACTAGGCACATGGTCTGGCATTAGCATATATTCATAGCCAACCTCTTTATATGTTTTTAATGCTTCAATCATATCGATTGATCCTTCATCTGGAAATACTTCCATAAAATCGAGCTTTTTTCCAAGAATATTTCTAAAATGAACATTGAATATTTTTTTTCTTTCTCCAAAATATCTGATTACTTCAAATATTTCCTTTCCTGGATCATCAAGCATTTCTGATACTGTTCCTTGGCAAAAATTTAGACCATGATAAGGACTTTCATGTAAGCTAATAAATTTTTTAAGTCCATCAACAGTTCCAAGCACACGAGTAACGCCTTTATAACCGTCAGGAGTATAGGGGTCGTGAGGGTGACAAGCAAGGCGAACTTTAAATTCTTCTGCAACAGGTACTATTTTTTCTAGAAAATAATCAATTCTTTCCCAATTTGTGTCAACGTCCAAAATGCCTGCAATTCCTGGGTCGGCATTTTTATCTATTTTTTCCCATCTGAAAGTTGAATTTAGAGAACCCCCTCTTCCTCTTTCTTGTTCTGATCTAGGGATTCCAATTATATTCATATTATATTTTACTGCTGGAATTCCAACTTTAGAACAAAGTGACAGAATATTTTGAATAGACTCAATTTCTCTATCTCTTTCAGGGGATTTACCAAGCATAATATTAGGACTTCCTGATTCTTCAAGAGGACGTGAAGATAACGGGATTTGTACCATATCTAAGGTTAATCCCTTTTTATCTAACAGTTCGATATGTTTTTCTAATATTTCAGATGTCCACTTATGAGGATTTATAGAATTATAATTTCCATCTTTATCTTCTTCAAAAGGGTCCGCACAAATATTATTTACGCCTAATTGAGCCCATACTTCTAGGTCCGAGACATTTCTTGGTGCAACTTGTGTTCCGACATACATATTTTATTCCTTTGATTTTATCTTTTTATCTATTAAATTTTTCCATTTTTTGTATTTTTCATTATACATTTTAGAGTTACTAGAGCAAGGTTCAAAATTTATATAATCCATCTCGACTTTAAAGTTTATTTTTGATTTTTCTAATGCTAATTTTGCAACTCCAATTGATGTCATTTCACTATTGCTTGAAACCTTGATTTTTATTTTAAGAAGATCTGATAAAAATTGGCAAAAAAAGGAACTTTTTGAAATACCTCCGTCTATTTTTAATTCTTTGATAGGAATTTCAATTAATTCTTCTATTTTTTCAATTATTGCTTTAGTGGAAAAAGCAATACTTTCAAAAGCTGAGCGAATTATTTCTTCTTTAGTTGTTCCAGAATTAAGGTTTTCTATGCTTGCTCTAATTTTTCCATCCCAAAAAGGAGCCCCTAATCCATTTAATGCAGGTACTATTTGAACATCGGTTATTTTAGTTTTACTTAATAGCTTTTCTATCTCATCAAAAGAGTCAATTAAGTTAACTTTTTTTAGCCATTCTAGTGTTGATCCAGCAGAAAGAATGCTCCCTTCGAGAGCATGCTTTATTTTATTATTTTTCTTATGCGCTATTGTTGATAAAAAATTATTATTGTATGAAAACCTTTTTTCCCCTGTATCTATAAGTAGAAACCCGCCTGTTCCAAAAGTGCATTTTACTTCATAGTTTTTATTATCTTTATGGGCATATAAAGATGATTGCTGGTCGCCTAAAATTGCATTTATTTCGATTTCTTTACCTAATAATTCTTTTTTGGTTTTTCCAAAAATAGAATCTGATTGATATACTGAAGGCAATATTGATTTATCTAGATTTAGTAATGATAATAATTTTTCGTCCCATTCTTCTTTTTTTGTATTATAAAGTCCTGTTCTTGAAGCATTAGTAATTTCTATTTTATTTTCATCATTATTTGTTAAGTTTGCTAAAAGCCATGAATCTATAGTTCCTATTCGAAGGTTATTATTTTTTAATGCATCACTAATCTTCTTATTATTTTCAATTGCCCACATTAGTTTTGAAAATGAAAAGTAAGGGTCAATCTTAAGCCCTGTAGAGTTTTTAAATAATTTTTCAAACTCAGACCCCTTTAGATCTTCACAAATTTCAATACCTCTCAAGCATTGCCAACTGATAGCATTTCCAAAAGGTTCTAAGCTTTGCTTATTCCAGAGAACAATGGTTTCTCTTTGATTTGTAATCCCTATAGATAATATATCTTCAGTTTTAATATCCGCTTTCTTAACTGCATTCTTAATAGTCTCCTCTACTGATTCAATTATTTTATTAGGATCTATTTCTACCCATCCGTTTTTAGGATAAATCTCTTCTAATTTAATTTGACTTGAAGAAATAAGATTTAAATCCATGTCGTAAACGATTGATCGCGTTGAAGTGCTCCCTTGATCTATTGAAATTACATATTTTTTTTCACTAACCATAAAATTTACATTATCATAAAAAATCTAATTATATTTAGATGTATAATAACCCAAAAAATTCAGTTTTATTAAATTACATTAACTCCTATAATTTGATAATGACTACTGAAGAATTGATTATTTCATTTGTAAGGATTTTTGCATCTCTAGTTGTTTTTAAGTCTAATTTTTTTGGTGCTTTTTTCGTAATATTAATTGATTTTTCAGATTTGTTTATGATGAATTTATTGTCTTTAGGCGGCGTTAGAAATTATCAAGCACTTGATAAATTTTTGGATTTATTTTATCTTTTCTTTTTCTTTCTTATAGCGATTAGATGGAACTCAACATTGAAAAAAATAAGTGTATTTTTATTTACTTTTAGAATATTTGGATTTCTTTTATTCGAAATTTTAGAGGAAAGATTTATTTTATTTCTATTTCCAAATATTTTTGAATTTTGGTTTATTGGAATAGCTTTTTTGAATCAATTTAAGATTAAAGTCACAAAAAATAAAATTATAATAGTATTAATTTTTTCATTAGGATTAAAGTTTATTCAAGAGTACATACTACATGTATGGAAAATTTTAGACGATTATAGCGCAGTAGATGTTCTTAAGAGTTTTTTAGAATACTTTTAACTTGATCTAGATGCTCTTCTTCTCCTCCATCTACTAGGCGTATATTTCCTTTTTTTTATTTTTAGATTTTTCGGTCTTTCAGGAAGAAATTCGTCATTATTTTTTTTATTGTTTACTATTTTTGTTTTTTTTCTTTTATGTAATTTTCCTTCCGCTTTTTTATTACTCTTAATACTAGGCAATTCATTTAAAAATTTTCCTGTTGGTGTATTTGTTGATGCTATAAACTCTGGAGTTCCTTCACAAATGATTTCTCCTCCTTTTTCTCCCGCTTCAGGACCGAGTTCAATTATCCAATCAGCATTTTTTATCATGTCTAAATGATGTTCTATAACAACAACAGAATTCCCGTTGCTTACAAGGGCATGCAGGACACTCAGTAATTTAGAACAATCATCAAAAGATAAACCAGTAGTGGGTTCGTCTAAAATATAGAAAGTATTTCCTGTAGATCTTTTCGATAATTCTGTTGCTAACTTAATTCGTTGTGCTTCTCCTCCAGATAATGTTGTTGCTGGCTGCCCAAGTTTTATATATCCAAGCCCTACGTTATTCAAAGTTTCTAACTTTTTCTTAATATTTGGAATATTTTCAAAGATTTCTATAGAGTCTTCTACTGTTTTATCTAGAATCCCAGCAATAGACTCTCCTTTGAATTTAATATCCAATGCATCATTGTTGTATCTTTTTCCATTACATACTTCACATGGAATAGTCACATCAGGTAAAAATTGCATTTCTATCTCTTTGTATCCAGCACCAGAACAATCCTCGCACCTTCCACCTTTTACATTGAATGAAAACCTTCCTGCTTTATAGCCCCTGCTCATAGCTTCTGGCATTTTTGCAAAAAGCTCTCTTATAGGAGTAAACAGCCCTGTGTAAGTAGCAGGATTTGACCTTGGAGTTCTTCCTATAGGAGATTGGTCTATTACGATAATTTTATCTATATTTTCTATTCCATTAATTTCAGAATATTTTCCTTCTTTTACCGACTTTTTTGTTATTTTTTTCAGCAAAGCTTTTGATAATATGTCATTTATTAAAGTACTTTTGCCAGAACCTGATACCCCTGCCACACAGACAAAATTATTTAAAGGAATGTTCACATCAATATTTTTTAGATTATTTTCTGTTGCGCCTATTATTTGAATTTGGTTTTTACTTTTTTTTCTTTTTTTGGGAACAGATATTTGTTTTTTACCTGATAAATACATCCCAGTTAGTGATTTTTCATTTTTCATGATTTCTTTGGGCGATCCTTGTGCAACAACTTTTCCTCCATAGGATCCAGCGCCAGGCCCCATATCTATTATTTGATCAGCTGATTTCATTACGTACTCATCATGTTCGACTACGATGACAGTATTTCCAATATCCTTGAGGTTAATCAGTGTTTTTATCAATTTTTCATTATCTATAGGGTGCAAGCCTATAGAGGGTTCGTCACAGACATACATTACTCCTGTCAAACCTGCTCCTATTTGTGTTGCCAATCTGATTCTTTGGCCTTCTCCTCCTGACAGAGTGGCAGACATTCTGTCTAAGCTAATATAACCTAAGCCTACTTCTCTTAGGAATGATAGCCTTGAGTTTATTTCCTTAAAAATCTCTTCAGAAATCTTTTTTTCACTCTGAGAAAGGGTATTTTTATTTTTATCTGTTTGATTAATCCAATTAAAACAATCGTCTATTGAAAGACTTGTTGCTTCCATGATATTTTTTTCAAGAACTAAAACTGCCAGTGACTCAGGCCTTAGTCTTTCCCCTTTACAATCTGAACAAGGGCTTTCAGACATAAATTTTAATATCTCCTCCTTAATCTTGTCTGAATCTGTATTTAGATACCTTTTTTCAATAGAAGGAATTAATCCATCAAAATATCTAAGTTGAAACTCTAAATCTTCTATTTTATTTTTGTTAGGGAACTCAGAATCTATAACACCATACAATAATAGATTTAATATAGATTTATGTATTTTTTTTATTGGGCTGTCTTTATCAACATCTAAGTCTTCTAGAATAGAGTAAAAATTATTCTTTTGCCAACTTACAACAATTCTTGCGTCTTCTACTATATCCATGCCTTTTTCATTAATTGATAAATTAGCATCTCTTATTATTAAGCTAGGGTCTACTTCTAATGAAAATCCTAATCCTGTGCACTTTGAGCATGCTCCAAAAGGGGTGTTGAAAGAAAAGCTTCTAGGTTCTAATTCAGATAAAGAAATATTACAATCTGTGCATGCAAGAAGCTCTGAATATACGATTTCATCTTCACTGATTTTATCTACGTAAATTACCCCATTTCCATATTTCAACCCGGTTTCTACTGAAGAAGAGATTCTAGTTTTATCAATATTGGAATTAATTATCAATCTATCAATAACGATCTCAATATTGTGCCATTTATTTTTTTCTAAAATAATTTCCTCATCAAGCTCATAAATTTCTCCATCAATTCTTACACGTGAAAATCCTTCAGACTTAATTTTTTCAAGCACATTTATATGTTGCCCTTTCATATGCCTAATGACTGGCGAAAGGATCATAAATCTTGTTTCTTCATCATAGCTGGTTATAGACTCAACTATTTTTTGGACATCTTGTTTTTCCACAAGCTTTCCACAGTTGTAGCAGTGTGGTATACCTATTCGAGAGTATAAAAGCCTAAAATAATCATAAATTTCAGTTACAGTTCCAACTGTTGATCTTGGATTTTTTGAAACCCCTTTTTGATCGATAGAAATAGAAGGAGAAAGTCCGTCAATTTGATCAACATCAGGCTTTTCCATTCTTCCTAAAAACTGCCTAGCATAAGCTGATAATGACTCTACGTACCTTCTTTGACCTTCAGCATAAAGCGTATCGAAAGCTAAGCTACTTTTACCTGAACCTGAAACACCTGTGATCACAACAAATTTTTCTCTTGGAATGTCAAGGTCGACATTTTTTAGATTATGTTCTCGTGCTCCCTTTATTATTATTTTGCTTGATTTGACCAAATTCTTAGCTTTTTCTTTAATTCTATATATTTGTTTGTACTATTTCGACAAGCAAATTAAAACAATTCGATGATTAGAATATAATAAGCCTATATAGTTTTAATAATCAAATTACGTATCCTGTCCAAATGAAAGAAAAGCCTAAAATATTAACAGAAAATCTTTTAAATGAGATAGATTTGCTTGTTGAAGATATTCAAATAAAATCTGTTTTAGATCAAAAGAAAAAAATAAATACCATTTTTGCAGAAAAAATTATCCCCTTATTGCTCGAAATTAAGACTTCTATAGAAATTGAGTTTTTTACTCAGCATGATCTCAGAGAGAAGATAAATTTTTGCTTAGCCTCAACTTCTGACATTGTTGATATTGACTCTGAATATGCTCCCTTCTATTCTAGAATGAGAGTAATGCGTGAAAATATTTTTCAAAAAATAGGCAATTAAGTGATTAGTTCAAAGTCAAAAAATAACATTACCGTTTCATGTGAATCTTCATTTTCTTGGGAAGATTATTTTGATCTAGTTATAGATTCAGTAAGACTAACTAAAGAGTCAGAAAATATAAAATAATCTTATAAATTTAACATTTATCTTGTGGATAACGAAGAAATAAAAAAACTAAATTCTGAATTTTTAAATAATAATTATGAAACAGATGTTTTATCTTTTAATTTTTATGAAGGATGGAAAGATGGAGAGCTTCTTGAAGAAAAAGGTTTGTTCCCTGGAGAAGATTCAAAAAAAGAAATAGGAGAAATTTATATTTCTATACCCAAAATTGAAAAACAATCTTTAGAAAATGGTGTAAGTTTTTCAAAAGAATTATCCACAATGGCTATTCATGGGGCACTTCATCTTTTAGGATATAACCATGAAGATATTTTGGAAGAAAAAATAATGTTTTCAAAAACAGATGAAATACTAAAAAGTATTATTTTAGAATAGATTATGAGTTTAAAAAGGGAAGTTTTATATCAAAAATGGAGACCCAAGCTATTTTCTGATGTTATGGGTCAAGATCATATTACAGTAACTTTAAGAAATTCCTTGCTAAGAAACAAATATGCTCATGCATATCTGTTTACTGGTCCTAGAGGGGTTGGCAAAACCTCGACTGCCAGAATATTGGCTAAAGCCTTAAATTTGGATGTTGATGAGCAAGGCGAGCCTATTATTGATACAAAAATTTCTGAAGATATCGATAATGGAAAATTTCTAGATCTGATTGAAATAGACGCTGCTTCTAATAGAAGAATTGATGATATCAGATCCTTATTAGAAAATGTTCAATTTATGCCTTCCTCTGGTAAGTATAAAGTTTATATCATAGATGAGGTCCACATGCTAACTAATGAGGCTTTTAATGCCCTCTTAAAAACATTAGAAGAGCCTCCGCCTCAAGTAATAATGATTTTAGCCACAACTGAGTACCAAAAACTTCCAGAAACAATAGTTTCTAGATGTCAAAGATTTGATTTTAGAAATGTTTCAAATTCAGAGGTTGTAAAAAGGCTAAAGCTTATCTCAGAAAATGAAAATATAGTTTGTAATGAAGAAATTCTATGGTTTATAGCAGAAAATTCTTCAGGATCATTGAGAGATGCTTGCAATCTGCTTGAACAGTTATCAATAGCATTTGATGATATAACTATTGATAAAGCAAGGGAGCTATTTGGAATTATAGATGAAAATTTATCTTTAAGGATTTTAGAATTAATAATAGACAACAATAAAAAAGAATTAATAGAAACCCTTCAGGATCTTAGGCTAAGAGGGATAGATTTTAAGATGCTTGCAAGCTCTATTATAGATGTCATGAGATTAGGAGTATTTACTGTAAATGGTTCCACTGAAATACAAGGCTATTCTATAGATTTTGTTAGTAGCGTTTCTTCTATTTTTGAGAATGTTCAATCAAAAAAATTAATATTAATACTTGAGAAATTTATAGAAATGATTTCATTAAGAACAGAACACTTTGACCCACTTTTAGACTCTTCTCTGATGCATTTAACTTTTATGTTTGATGGAGAAAATATATTTGAGGATAAAAAAATCAAAACTCTACAAAAAGATGAAACACCTGTTAAGAATCCAGTAATTGAAACTATACAAAAAGATGAAACACCTGTTAAGAATCCAGTAATTGAAACAAATGCTAAGCCATCTTCAGATTCAATTGAAAAACAAGAATGGGAAAAAGTTCTTTTTGATTTAAGAAGAGCCAAATTTGGAAAAATGGTTTTGGGAGCTTTATTAAGAAACGTTGAAGTTCCAAAAAAAATTGAAGACAGGCTTATATTAAAATTTAAGAGTAAATCGCTGCATGATCATTTTAAGGCAGAGTGGCAACTTGAACTTGCTCGTGAGGCTGTAAAGAAAGCGGTAACTGATGTTTATGGTAATGGAATAAAATTAGTTTTAGAAGAACCTGATGAAGAGCAAAAAAATAATCCAAGATCTAATTTATTAGAAAGTGATATAGTTAAATCTGCTTTAGCAATGGGAGCTAAAGTTGAAGAAGAAAGGGAAGAATAATTATGTTTGATAAAATGAAGCAGGCAGGAAGCTTGATGAAACAAATGAATAGTTTGAAAAAGAAGATTGATAAACTTGAAACCTTATCTGAATCTAAAGATGGAAATATTCAAGTAGTAATACAAGGGACTTCAAACGTAAAATCCATCAAAATTAATGATGAATTTTTATCTCAAACTTCTTCTAAAGACTTAGAAAAAAATTTGATAAAAGCTTTGAATGAAGCAATAAAAGAAGCAGAAAAATCTTCAAAGAAAATAATGTCAGAAGTAACGGGCGGATTAAATATACCAGGTTTATAGTATGTCTCCTTTAAATAATTCTCCTTTTATTCCGGAAGCCTTAAATGATTTAATTGAATCCTTTAGGCTTTTACCTTCAATTGGACCAAAGACAGCTCAAAGGCTTGCTTTTGCTACTTTGAAAATGCCAAGTGATCAGGTCAAAAGTATTTCTACGGCTCTTTCAGAAATAAAAAATAAAATTATTTATTGTGAAATGTGTCAAAATATCTCACAAGAAGTAAAATGCGAGATATGCACATCAGAAACTAGAGACAGGTCAACTATTTGTGTAGTTGAAGAAGCTATGGATGTTTATGTTTTAGAAAAATCAGGAGCATATAAAGGCCTTTTTCATGTTTTACATGGTTCTTTATCTCCTGCAAATGGAATTGGTCCAGAAGAAATAAGAATTGGAGAGTTAGTTTCTAGAATTAAGAATGATGACAAGGTAAAAGAAATTGTGGTTGCAACTAACTTAAATCTTGAAGGAGAAGCAACTGCTATGTACATAAATCAGATTATTTCAGAATCTGGAACAAAAGTAAAAGTAAGTAGATTAGCAAGAGGAATGCCATCAGGTTCAGATATAGAATATGCGGATGACACCACTATTTCTCATGCTCTTGGTTCTAGGGTAATAATTGATGAAGGCCTATAAAAGAAGAAAAAAATTTATACAAACTGAAGCTATAGCCTTAAAAGTTTATGATTTTGGTGATGCAGATAGAATTTTTATTTTTTTAACACCTGGTCAAGGGATAATAAAAATAGTGGCAAAAGGAATTAGAAAGCCTAAATCAAAAATGGGTGGCCATATAGATGTTTTGTCGAAAATCAATGCTTACATATCTCTAAATGACAATCTAAGCAATTTGTCTCAAGTAGAAACTATTGAAAATTATAAATTTATCAAGGAAGACCTGACCCTTATATCTGTAGGTTTTTATTTACTGGAATTATCAGAAAAATTTTCTGTAGAAAATGATCCAAATAATGATATTTATTATCTGCTTTCTATGACCTTGGACAAAATTGATAAATCGGTAAATCTAGATCTATTGATGAGATGGTTTGAGTTAAATTTACTTTCTTTGTCTGGTTTTTTACCAGATCTTTATAACTGTCAAATAAGTGGAGAGACATTGCCTGAAGGGGACCATTTGTTTTCCTCTATTAATGGGGGACTTGTAGAAAGTAAATTTTCTACTGAAACAGACAATTATATATATTTAGATAAAAATTCTATCAAGGCTATGAGATTTTTGATAAATAATGAATGGGATAAAGTAAGCTCATCAAAATTTTCAGTTAAAAATTTAGAAAAAATAAAAGAAGTTACTAAAAAATATATACAAACAATTACTCAGTCCTCGATTAACTCAGAAAAATTTTTATCCAGAGTTAATTAACTTTTTTCATAGGCAAAAAGGTACATAAGAGTATTCCTCCAACGGCAATTATTCCTGAAAAAATTGAAATTCCTTGAAAACTATATTCTGAGTATATTATTCCTGATATAACTGGTGCCATAAATCCAATTAAAGACATTCCAATAAAATTCAATGCAGTTCCACTACCCTCACTACCTTTTGGGACTCTATCCATTGTGGCAGCTGTAACTATAGGCATAACAGAGAAAAAGAACATTCCCAATAAACCTATTAAAATTACCAAGCCTAACCCTTCATCAAAAATTAGAAATAGAAATAAATATATTGCCATGAGTGTCATAGAAACTTGTATAACAGGCTTTCTTCCAAATTTATCAGAAAGGATTCCCATAATGGGAGTAGAAATTATTCCAGCAGCTGTAATAAGGGCAATATGCCAACCAATTACCCATGCAGAATAATTTAATTCTTCTTTTAGATAAACTGCCAACCAAAGCTGAAAAGAAGTATGAATACTTGCTCTCATTGCTCCTAAAACTATGAGTCCTAAAATTATTTTGTCATTAATTAAAGTTTTTGTTCTTTGTAAATATTCATCAAAAGACCAGTTTGAATTTGATTCAACACCTGCGGACTTAAATAACAGTAAAACAAGAATTCCTGTTGTTATCATTGGAATTACAAGAAATATAGATACATTTTCCCATCCAAACCCTGAAAACTTTATCAATGATCCTAGTGTTATTCCTGAAATTAATCCTCCAATTATTGGAGGCCCTATTGTGTTTCCAATTTGAGCACCTGTTAGATGCATTGATAATGCAAACCCTTTTTTTTGAGGGTATCTTGCAGCTAATGTTCCAAAGGCTGGAGCGTGCCAAAAGCTTGTTCCAAAACCTATTAATATTACAGCAATTAGAATTAAGAAATATACTTGGGTAATTCCAATTAGCAAGTATCCAAATGATATTGTAAACATAGAAATGGCTAACATCCAAGCTATTTTTCTTCTATACATATCTGACAGAATTCCCGCAGGAATATTAGATAATCCACTAGAAACGTTCATTGAAGCAAAAATCAGAGCATAAGAAACTTCAGATAAACCCATAGAAGCTTTTAGCAAAGGCCCTATTACAGTTAATGCTCCTTGCCCGAAATGCTTTATTCCGTGCCCTAAAGATAAGCCAATAACTAATGCTAAGCCTGAAAATGAGTTGAAGATTTTTTTCATATTTGTCTTTTACAATGATATATTTATATATTATCTTAAAAATTTTTACCTAACGAAACATATGTTTAATTTCAAAAAACTTCCTAGGCCGATTTTTTTTTCATTTCTAATCTTTACAATTTTAGGATTTCTTCTATCTGTGTCATATTCTGCTGTTAGTCTTATATTTATTTGCCCAACAAATATAAATTGCCCAGGAAATCCTATTCCTGTTTTTTTGCTCATATTATTAGTAACTTTGATATTTTCAATTATTGGAGTACTTTTTGGGGTTATTATATTAAAGCTTTATAATTTCTTTAGAGTAGAATAATGAAAGATACAAATATTTAGAGGAAGATACAA
>PAOY01000002.1 GCA_002710135.1 Dehalococcoidia bacterium
GACAGGATTCGAACCTGCGGTACCCTTACGGATACTCCTGTTTTCAAGACAGACGCTTTCAGCCGCTCAGCCACCCCTCCTTTATAGAAAATCACAAATTTATTATATCGTACCTAACATGTATTTTGCTGTTAAAAATGATATATAATAAATTTCTAATTTAAAAATTAGTCTAGGCTACCCCAGCTTGATCCAGTTTTTATATCAACTAAAACAGGTACTTCCAATTGTATTGCATTAGGCATAATTTCATTAATCATTGCTCCTATTTCCATAAGCTCTCCAGGAGCAACTTCAAAAATAAGTTCATCATGGACTTGAATAAGCATTTTTGAATTCATTTTCTCTCTTCTTATAGCCTGACCAAGCTTTATCATAGCTACTTTTATGATTTCTGCAGCAGTACCTTGTATAGGCATATTGATTGCAACTCTTTCAGCAAAGCCCCTTATTCTTGCATTAGGAGAATTTATATCATCTAAATACCTTCTTCTTCCAAGCAAAGTTTCTGAGTAGCCAGATCTCTTAGAATTTTCAACTTGATATTTTTGGAAATCCCTAATACCTGGATATTTTCCAAAATATAAGTCAATGAACTGTTTGCCTTGTTCTCTGCTTAAGTCTGTTTGTTGAGATACTCCATGAGGGCCTAGTCCATACAGAACTCCAAAGTTTAATATCTTTGCAATTCTCCTTTGTTCATCTGAAACTTCCTCAGTTTCATACATTAATTTTGCTGTGGAATTATGAATGTCCTCTCCGTTATTAAATGCTTTAACTAAATTTTCTTCTTTTGAAAGATGGGCTAAAACTCTTAGCTCAATTTGAGAATAATCCACAGACAGCATTTGATAGTTGTTTTTTGAGTTCACAATAAATGCTGATCTTACTTCTCTGCCAATTTTAGATCTTACTGGGATATTCTGTACATTTGGATTTTGGCTAGAAAGTCTACCTGTAGATGTTCCTATTTGATTAAATGTTGTATGTATTTTTTTTGTTTTATTGCTTACTAAGTTAGGCAGAGAATCGACATAAGTAGATTTGATTTTTGAAAGTTCTCTATATCTTAAAATCCCAGAAGAAATTTGTATTACCCTTTCATCTAAATCTTTATTTTTAGAATAATTTTCTAAAACCTCTGCATCAACTGAAATTCCTGTTTTTGTTTTTTTAATTGTTGGAGCTTTTAGATCTTCAATCAATATTTCTGCTAGTTGTTTGCCAGAGTTCAAATTAAACTCTTTTTCAGGATATAAATTATGAATTATTTGTTCTATTTCATGTAGTTCAATTTCTAGCTTGTTAGACATTTCACTTAGAAGGGACAGATCTAAGTCCACTCCATTAAATTGCATTTCAATAATTTCATTTATGAGTGGTATTTCAACTTCATAAAATAAAGATTCTTGATCGTATTTCTTAATTTCATTGAGGAAGAAATTTCTTAATTTGAAGGTAATCAATGAATCTGCAGCAGCATATTTATATACTTTTTCTAACTCAACTTGATTTAGACTTTTTTGATTTTTCCCAGTTCCTATTAATTCCTGAATATTAGTCATTTTTATATTTAGAATCTCTTCCGACAAGCTTTTGAGTCCCACTTTTTTTCTGTCACACAGAGAGGCAGCTATGACTGTATCAAAATTTAATTTATGAACGTCAATTCCAAAGTTTTTTAGTACCATCAGATCAAAATTAGCATTATGAGCTGACTTTGAAATTGATTCATTTTGGAATAGTTCTTTTACTCTTTCATATATTTCTTTATCGAAGAAAATATTTTCGTTATCATGCTTGATTACTAGATACCATGCTTTTTCTTCAGAACAAGAGAAAGAAATTCCGATGATTTCATCATCAATTGTGTTTAATCCGGTTGTTTCTGTATCAAAAGAAAAATGTTCTGATTTTTGAAGATCAGCATACATCCTATCAAAACTATCTTTATCATTTACTAATATTAAGCTATCTTCTGGAATTTCATCAAAATTGACAGAAATATCTTTTTCAGAATCACTATTTTCAAAATTTATAATTGATTTTAAGTTATTTAGACTATTCCTTAGCTCATAAGCTTCAAATACTTCAATTATTTTATTCAAATCATGATTTGAAAATTCACATTTATTTAATTCGAAATTTATGTTTACTGTTTTTACTATATTTGTAAGATTTAGGCAATTTTTTGCTACCTCTATATTTTCTGACATAATATTTTTTATTCTTTTTGCGCCTCTTATATTTATACTTTCAATATTTTCTAGGTTCTTAAAAAGATCATCAAAGTGTCCAAATTCTAGAAGCAAAGTTCTTGCAGCTTTTTTCCCTATTCCAGGAACTCCCGGTATATTATCTGAAGGGTCTCCTTCCAATGCTTTTATTTCAGCAACAAATTCTGGCCCTAAGCCATCATATCTTTCCTTTACCTTTTCTGGATCATATATTCTTATATCTCCAAATCCTGAATACATAAGAACTTTTGTTTGCTCATTTACCAACTGAAGTTGATCTGCGTCCCCTGTTAATATGAGGCATTCGATATCATTTTTATTAGCTATTTCACTTATTGTTCCTACTAAATCATCAGCTTCAAAACCATCTTTTTCGAATACAGGTATGTCTAGAGAATCTAAAAGGTCTTTAGCTATTGGTATTTGTTTGTGAAGATCTGGATCAGTAGGAGGTCTTTGGGCTTTATAATCAGGAAAAATTTCATCTCTAAAGGTTGCAGCTTTAGTATCGAAGCAAACTGCTACATGAGATATATTATTTTCTCTAATTGACTTAATTAAAGTATTTATAAAACCGAACGCGCCTCTTGTATCTATTTTGTTTGTAGTAAGTCTTTCGGGGATTGAAAACCATGCTCTAAAAACCATAGCATGGCCATCGACAATTAAAAGCTTTTGTTTTTTTATACTCATAATTAGATACTAATAATATTTTCTAGATTTCTCAATCTACTGTTATTATCTTATGAGTTTTCTTGCCTTTAGAAAGGATTATTATTTTATTAGCCTTTAGATCTTGTGACTGTATTTCTTTTTCTGAATCATTTACTTTTTCACCATTAACTGAAATCCCTCCTTGATTTATGAGTCTTTTTGACTCCCCTAATGATGAGCAAAGGCCATAATCAACGGTTAACTGTTGAATTGAGATCCCTTCTTTTATTTTTTCTCTTTTTAATACAGATGTTTTATCAGAATTTTTATATAAATCTTCATAATCTTTATCATTTAAGATTTCCCAATTGCCCTTATTCAAGCCTTCTGTTTGTCTCAAGGCATCTTGAAGTCCAGTCTCTCCATGAACAATTTTTGTAATTTCACTTGCTAGATATAATTGAGCTTCTCTTCTGTAGGGAGTATCTAATGTTACTTTATTCAATTCTTCATAATCATTAGGGTTTATATCTGTAAACAACTTTATATATCCCATAACTTCTTTATCAGAAGAATTGAAAAAATATTGAAAAAGTTTATATGGAATTGTAACTTCAGGATCTAGAGTTATTGCTCCATCTACACTTTTCCCAAACTTTTCTCCACTAGAGGTAGTTAATAATGGATAGGTGATTCCATGTGCTTTCTTTTGAGAATTTACTTTTCTAATAAGATCTACACCAGCAACAATATTGCCCCACTGATCTGAACCTCCCATTTGAAAAGTACAGTCATAATTTTCAAACAAATAAAGAAAGTCATATGCTTGTAATAACTGATAAGAAAATTCTGTGAAAGATATCCCTTCATCTCTTGATAATCGATTCTTAACTGAATCTTTGCTCATCATATTGTTAATATTAAAGTACTTTCCTGTCTCCCTTAAGAATTCTATTAATTTTATTTCATTTAGCCATTCAGCATTATTGATTATTTTTGCTGGATTGATTTTGTTGTTGAAATCTAAAAATTTTTCTAACTGTGACTTTATTCCTTCTAAATTTTCCTCTATTTGATTTACTGACAATAATTGCCTTTCGTCTGATCTTCCTGAAGGATCTCCAATCATTCCAGTGCCACCACCAATAATTACAATAGGAGTGTGACCATAATTTTGCAATCTTTGTAGGCCAAGTATTGGAATTAGGTTTCCTATGTGTAAACTTTTAGCAGTAGGATCGAATCCGTTGTAGCAGGTTATTCTATCTTCTATGAGTTCTTTTTCTGCTCCGGTAGTTAAGTCTTTCAATGATTCTCTCCATTGAAATTCTTCGATAACATTCTTAAATTTATTTGGCATTATTAAGTATTTTCTTTATTTCCTTAATATCTTTCTTTATCTGAACTTTTAATTCTTCTAAAGAATCATATTTTATTTGATTTCTTATTTTTTTTATAACTTTTATTTTTACATCTTTGTCATAAATGTCTTTGTTAAAGTCTAATATATAAACTTCGATTTTTCTTGAGTCATCATTTTTTATTACAGGTCTAATTCCGATTGATAATGCTCCTAAATAATTCTCGTTTTCAATCTCTACAAATACTGCAAAAACACCATCACCTGGTAATTGGAGGTTTTCATCAACTAATATATTTGCTGTAGGGAATCCTATTGTTCTTCCTAGTTTATCTCCCTGAACTACATTGCCTTTGAAATAAAAATTTTCTACCAACATGGAATTTGCTTCTTCAATATTACCTTCAGCAATTAAATTTGAAATATTAGATGATGATATGATTTTTTTATTATCAGACCTCATATCTATTTGATGAAAATCAATATTTAAATTTTTACAAATATTATCGAGATCATCTCCGTTAGCTTGATCCCTGCCAATTCTTGTGTTCACACTTGCTATTAATGATTTAAGATTTATTTTTTCTTTTAGTGTTTTTAGAAATTCTTCTGAAGATAAGTTTTGTAATTTCTTATCAAAATCAATCTCAATAACTTTTTCTAAACTAGAGTCCTTAATCTTATCTAGGCGATTTTCAAAAGGTAAAATATAGGGCCTAGATAATTTCTCATTTATTATTTCTCTGGGTCTTTTCTTAAAAACAAACACAACCGGTAATGATCTATTTTTATTAGAAACGTTGATAAGTTCACTAAATAATTTTTTATGTCCGCTATGAACTCCATCAAAAGTTCCTATACATAATGATGTTTGTTTATTATTAATATCCTTTGATAATTTTTCAATTATTTTTGTAAAAGTATCACCCATTTATTTAAGAATATTGTATGACTCCATTATAGTTTCTTCAGTTTTGTCCCATCCTACACATTTATCTGTTATTGATACTCCAAATTCCAATTCATTAACGTTGTCACCTAGAGACTGATTTCCTTCGCTTAAGTTACTCTCAAGCATTAATCCTATAATCTTTTCATTACCATCAATTCTCTGTTGAATAACCTCATTAAAGACTATAGGTTGTCTATTATGATCTTTGTTAGAGTTTCCATGAGAGCAATCAACAACTATGTTTGGCTCTAAATTATTTTTTTTCAGTAATTCCTGGGCATCATTTATAGATTTAGCATCGTAGTTTGTTCCTGAAGTTCCACCTCTTAATATTATATGATTTGCTTTATTTCCTTTAGTAATTACAACCGATGTTTTCCCCTCATTATCTATACCTAAAAAGGCGTGTTCACCACTACAAGCTATCATACCGTCAATAGCTAATTGAACCGATCCTCCAGTTGCATTCTTAAAACCAATAGGCATTGATAATCCACTCGCCATTTGTCTGTGAGTTTGGCTTTCTGTTGTTCTTGCTCCTATAGCACCCCATGAGACCAAGTCTCCAATATATTGAGGAGTGAATGGATCTAAAAATTCAGTTGCTGTAGGGAGTCCTAATTTTGTTACTTCTGATAAAAATTCTCTAGCTATTTCAATACCTTTAGGAATATTAAATGTATCATTTAAGTCTGGGTCATTTATTAAGCCTTTCCATCCTACAGTAGTCCGAGGTTTTTCAAAATAAACTCTCATAACTATATAAATTTTATCTTTTACTTTTTCAGATAATTCTTTTAATTTTTTTGCATATTCTATTCCTGCTTTAGTATCATGAATTGAGCATGGCCCCATAAGCAACAGCAGTCTTTTATCTTTTCCTTCTAAAATATCCTCAATCACTGTTCTTGACTCTCTTATTAATTTATTTTGTTCATCATTAGATGGGAATTTATTAATATAGAAATCAGGTGAAGGAAGTTTCGATAATTCTTTTATATTTATATTTGTAACTTTTGCCATTTTTTTCCCCTTTTTGTGGTTGATTTTTTAACAAAAAAAAAGGCCCTTTATTAGAGCCTTTTATCAATGATATATTTACACACTAAATAAAGACTCTAGGTCCTAAAATAATAATATGTGTAAAAAAATTTTTTCATTTTTGTTTTTCCCTAACAACTAGTCTAACTTAAATTTTAATATTTTGCTTAATAATTAATTTAAATCAGTTCTTAAATTAGTGGCTTCGTTTAGATATACATGTTTTATTTCATCTTGTTTTTTTTCTGTATTCCAGTGTATTAGAATTCTTATACATTTTTTTAATCCATTTGGATTATCAATTTCTTGCATATTTAACAAAGGAACTGAGTTTAGGGATAAAATTTCTCTTGCTGCAACAGCTGGAAACTCATTATATACATCAGATGTGGTTGTAAATATTATTGAAGCAATATTTTCTGTGTCAATATTATTCTCATCTATCATTTTTTTTAGCAATTCAGCAGTATGCTTGACTATTTCTTCTTTTGTATTCTTTAAAACAGTCGTTGCTCCCCTTACTCCTCTAACAAACATTTTCAATCCTCGTAAAAAAACTTATATTAGGCTAGAAATAAACTTTCCAGCTACATCAACAATATTATCATCTTTTGTTTCTCGTATTTTATTTATAAGTGCAGATCCAATTATGGCTCCATCAGCAAATTTACCGATTTCTTTAACATCAGATTTGTTTGAAACTCCAAATCCTACAGCAACCGGTACAGATGTATTTGATTTAACTTTTTCTACTAAAGTTTTGACCCTATCAAACACCACTTTTCTTTCTCCTGTTACACCTAAAACAGAAATACAGTAAATATAGCCTGTTGCTAATTTACATGCTTCTTCAATTACTGATTTTGAAGAATTTACTGAAAGCAAAGGAATATAAGATAAATCATATTTTTTTAGGTGACTTACTAGGTCATAAGATTCAAAAACTGGTAGATCTGCAATTATTAATCCATTTACTCCTGACTCATTTGCTTCTCTGCAAAATTTGTCTATATCATAAGCTAAAACGTTATTGTAATATCCCATAAGAACTACTGGAATATTCAATCCTTTTTTTCTGGCTTCTTTAACGGTTTGTAAGCAAACTTTTGTGTTTACCCCATTTTTTAGGGCTACGGAGCTCGAATATTGGATAGTAAGGCCTTCTGCTAAAGGGTCACTGTTTGGCATTCCAATTTCAATTATGCTTGATCCAGAGTGCTCAAGAGAAAGTAATAAATTCACAAAATGATCTAGATTAGGATATCCGCAAGTTATGAATGGTATAACTGACGTATTTTTATTTGATTGAATTGCCTTGGATATCAATTTTTTACTCCTCTATACATTATAAGGCTTGAAGAGTGAGAATGAGGGCAAAAAGATTATGTAATGAATGTATTAATATCGATCCATAAACACTTTGGGTTTTGATTCTTATCATAGATAAACTTACTCCAAGTATTGAAGCAGGGATTATTGCGCTTGGACTCAAATGGATTACACCAAAAAAGAAAGAGTTAATTACAATTGCTAACCAAGTATTGTATTTTTGTTTTATTATTTTATAAAAAAAACCTCTAAATATTATTTCTTCGCTTAAGGGTGCAATTATGCAAGCTAGAAAAAAAATTACTAAATAATTTCTGTTTAATGCATTCACAATTTCTTCAGAGTAGTTTGAATTTCTTAATATATCTATATTCAAATATTCGACTATAATTCCCCAAATTATTATTAGTGGCCATGCTAAAAAATAGTATAAAAAATATTTTGAATCCTTAAGTTTAATATTATTTAATCCCAGCCATCTTAACGGGTTATGATCGAACTCTTTACAAATTTTGAAAATCAAATAAATTGCACCTAGGTCAATAATAAGAATTTCAGCTATCAAATTATAGTTTTCTGGTATTAATAAATTATTAATTATTCCCAAAAAAAATATTAATGAATAAAATTTTCTGATCAAGATAGAAGAAAATTTTATTCTAATTCTAAAAAATTCAATTAAAAAGAAATTTATAAAAATCCCTAATGATAAAAATAAAATGGTTAAAAGTTCCAAGTTTTCATTATTAAGAATAATTTTTGTAATAACACTTAAAAATTCAAGTAAAAAAATTATCAATACTGAAGAACAAAGAAAAAAATAAAGACTAAAAAAATATTTATTACCTATCAGTTTTTCCACGAAATATCACCAAAGACATTGTTTTTAAAGTCAAATTCCTTGAATTCTTCGAGTGAGTCTTTTATCGTGGTTGAATCTCCGTGACCAGGCATGACGATAGTTTCTTTAGGAAGAGTGTAAAGCTTATTTTTTATAGATTCATAAATTTTTTTGAAATTTTGTGAATCTATTGTTTTTCCTGGTCCTCCAGGGAAAAGTGTGTCTCCGCTAAACAAAAATTTTTTTTCATCTAAATCTATAAAATAGCAAACTGATCCCTCAGTGTGTCCCGGAGTATATATTAAATTGATATCTATGTTTGTTATATTAATTTCATTTTGATTTTTCAAGCGTATGACTGTACCTGGGTAATTTAAGTAATTAGCATCAGCAAATCCAATGTATAGATCAAGTGGCCCCAATCTCTCAGAAAGAAGATCTAAGCCCTCTATGTGATCATAATGGCCATGAGTAATAGCAATTTTAATTTTTTCTTGATTGAGTGTTTTATCAAACTTATTTCTTGGAGTTTTATTGATAAGCTCCCTGGGATTATCAGGCACGTCTATTATCAAGCATTCATTAGTTGAAGTATTACTTATCAAATATGAATTATTGCTTAATCCGCCAGAAATAAACTTTTCAATTTGAATTTCTTTATTCTCGTAAAGCTTCATGAAGATTGAGGTTCAGGGAATCCTTTTTTAGCTTTAGGATTTTCACTCTTTTCTTTGTCTTTAACTTTAACTTCTGTTTTTGCAAACATTTCAATATTTAGAGGTTTGCCTTCCATTAGATCTTTGAATTGATCTGCATCTAAAGTTTCGTACTTTAGTAAAGCTTCTGCTAAAAGTTCTAATTTTTTCTTGTGTTTCTTTAAAATTTTATTTGCATTGTTTTTACCGTCTGTTAGAAGTTTAGAAATTTCTTTATCAATTTTTATAGCTGTTTCCTCAGAATAATCTTGTTCTTCATTTTGTTCTCTTCCTAGGAACACTGCTTGCTGTTTTTTACCATAGGTTCTTTGAGGGAGTTCAGTAATCATACCATATCTCATAACCATTTCCCTAGCAATCTTCGTTGCCTGCTCAAAATCATTTGAGGCACCGGTTGTAAGTACTCCTTTATGGGTTATAAATTCTGCTTCTCTTCCACCCATCATTGATGCAATCATTGCTTCTAATTCAACTTTTGTCATTAAAGATTGATCTTCTTGTTCGTATCTTGTAAATCCTCCAGCGTGACCTCTGGAAACTATCGTTATTTTTCCAACGTTTTTACCTTCAGGCATAAAATATGACACTACAGCATGTCCCGCTTCGTGATATGCTACCAATCCTCTTTCATTTTCACTGATAACTTTTGATTTTCTAGCTGGCCCCATAGAAACTCTATCAATCGCTTCAGTTAAGTCAGCTAAGGTAATTGTTTTTGAATTCCTGCGAGCGGTTAATAATGCAGATTCATTAATTAGATTTGCTAAATCAGCTCCAGAAAAACCAGGTGTTTGCTTAGCAATTGCTGCCAAGTCCACTTTTTTATCAATAGGTTTGCCTTTGGCATGAACAGAGAGTATTTCAGTCCTACCATTAACATCAGGATTATCGATTGTAATTCTTCTGTCAAACCTCCCTGGTCTTAATAGTGCAGGGTCTAAAATATCTGGTCTGTTAGTAGCTGCTACAACTATCACATTATTATTGGTATCAAAACCATCCATTTCAACTAGGATTTGATTAAGTGTTTGTTCTCTTTCATCATGACCTCCACCCAATCCTGCTCCTCGATGTCTTCCAACGGCATCGATTTCATCAACGAAAATAATACATGGAGAATGTCTCTTTGCTTGGTTGAATAAATCTCTGACTCTAGAAGCTCCTACACCAACAAACATTTCTACAAATTCTGATCCTGAAATAGAAAAAAATGGAACTCCAGCTTCTCCTGCTACTGCCCGAGCAATTAAAGTTTTACCTGTACCTGGGGGTCCGACTAGTAATACACCTGAGGGAATTTTTGCACCTATGGATGTAAATCTTTCAGGAAATTTTAGAAATTCAACAACTTCTTCTAATTCCTCTTTAGCTTCTGGCAATCCTGCTACATCAAAAAAAGTTACATTTGCTTTTGTCCCAACAAACATTTTTGCTCTACTTTTACCGAAATTCATAGCACTATTTCCTGATCCCTGTGCTTGCCTCATTATAAAAAACAAAAATCCGAACATTAGTATAAATGGTAATAAGCCAATTAGGATTGAAAAAATTGTTCCTAGACCTCCACCATTTTTTACAACCACGGAGTAAGATGAAGGGTCTACATTTGAAGCGGACATTATTTCGTAAACGCTTGTACCTGGTTCTTTAGTTGCTTTGAATATTTCTCCATTTTTTGAATAAGTTAGCTTGTCTCCATTAACTTCAATATTTATTGGATAAGCTGTCCCTTCAGCACTTTTTGAAATTCTTACATGATGACCAAGGTCTTTTTCTTCTGAACTTTCGAATGATCTCCCAAGGAATAAATAAAAGGCTCCAATCATTAATAAACCGGCGATAACATAAGTGATACTATTATTAAGAAATTTTTTGTTCATTTTAGGGATTTTTTTTTATTATTTATAATAAAATGCTATCACAAGAATAAAAAAAAAATAATTATTTGTTCATAAATAAATTACTTATTCTTATCAACTATTGTCTACTTGTGATACTATAGATTAGTAGACTTTTTATAATAAAAAATTTGAGATATAGGAGTAAAAAATAGCAAAGGAATATAGAGTTAACGAGCGCATTAGGTCTAGCTCTGTTAGGTTGATTTCAGGTGAAGATCAATCCAACTCTAAAATTTTGAAAACTGCCGAAGCTATGCAAATGGCAATGGAAAATGGTCTTGACCTTGTTGAGGTATCACCAAATCAGGATCCTCCCGTATGTAGATTGCTAGATTATGGAAAGTTTAAGTACAATCTCTCTAAAAGAGATAAAAAAAATAAGAGTAAAACTACTCAAACTCAAAGAGAAGTTAGGCTAAGGCCCGGAACTTCTAAGCATGATGTTGAGTTAAAGATAAAAAAAGTTAGATCTCTTCTTGACGATGGATCTAAAGTTAGAGTAGCAGTTATGCTGAGAGGTAGAGAAGCTGCTCATCCAGATTTCGCTATGAAAGTTTTGAGATCTGTAGCTGAGGGTGTAAAAGATATGGCTAAACTTGATAAGAGGCCTTCAAATGAGGGGAGAACTTTAAGTTTAGTAGTTTCTCCAGCTTTCCCAATTGGGACAATGAAAAATAAAGATAAAGAAAATAAAGAATAAAAATGCCAAAGATAAAGACTAATAAAGCTGCAAAAAAAAGATTTCATGTGACTGGGTCAGGAAAACTAGTCCGAACTAAAGGACCTAAAAGTCATTTGAGAAGAAAAAAGGCCAAAAGAGTTAAAAGATTATTTGGTGGTAAAATTGAACTGGATTCAACAAGGATTTCAGATAAAATAAAGAACCTAATATAAGGATTTTGGAGAAAAATGTCTAGAGTTAAAGGTGGAATGACCACCAGAAGAAAACATAAATCTATACTCAAGCAAGTTAAGGGTCATAGAGGGGCTAGTAGAACAAGAATTCGAGCCGCAAAGGAATCCTTAACTCATGCCTTAAATTATTCTACTAAGCACAGGCACCTTAAGAAAAGAACAATGAGAAGACTTGCTATCACAAGAATTAATGCAGCTGCTCGTGAAAACGGTATTTCATATTCAAAATTTATGAATCTATTAACGCAAAGAAATATTCAAATTGACAGAAAATCCTTAGCTGAACTAGCTGTTAGGGAACCTCAAGGATTTGCTTCATTGGTAGAACAAGTAAATTCCTAAATTTCTAGATAAACTATAGAACTGTCTGCCATTACAAATCCTATTAATAAAAATAGATATAACAGTGAGTATTTATATATTGATACAGCCGATTCTCTGTCTTGCTTTTGGTACAGCTGATAGGCCATTATTATCAAAATGAAACCAAGAATTATTGAGCTTATAATATATATCCAACCTAAGCTTGAAGATATAGTTACTGTCAATGTGGTTATAAAGACCAGCAATATACTGTAAAGTAAAATCTGTAGAGAGGCATTTTTCGTACCTTTCACTACTGGAAGCATAGGGATATTTGCTTTTTCATAATCATCTTTTATCATTATTGCCAATGCCCAAAAATGTGGCGGAGTCCAGAAAAAAATTATTAAGAAAAGATAAATAGCCTCCAAAGTTAGATTATTATTTATAGCTGCATAACCAACTAACGGAGGAAATGCCCCTGCTGCTCCTCCAATTACTATATTTTGAATAGTTCTTCTCTTCAAATATAGTGTATAAATTACAACGTAGAAAAAACCTCCTGCAAAGGCTAGTATTGCTGCCAGTAGGTTATTTAGAAAGAATAATGAAGCAAATGAAACCAAAGAAAGAAATATTGAGAATAGTAATGCATTATTATGTGTTATAGACCCATCAGCAATAGGCCTATTCTTTGTCCTTCCCATATCTTGATCAATATCTGTCTCGAAATACATATTTAGTGTTGCTGCTGCCCCTGAAGCACAATAGCCCCCTACAAAAAGTCCGATGGATTCTAATAAACTTGGGACACCTTGTTTAGCCAAAAATGCACCACCAAAACTGGTAAATATAAGTAAGGTCAAAACCCTGGGTTTAGTCAAAAGAAAATAGTTTTTTATTACAGTGGACATTAACTTTTTTACGTTTTTTTAGTATTTACCACCATTATAATCGATACTGAAACCATCCAAACTATTGTTGCAAGCCCTAAATGAATTGAACGAGACCAAACTGAAAATTCTGAGATTGGGATTGATGCGCCTATAAGTGTTTGTAATATTCCAACAAATAACATCAAGTATCCTAATCTAACAAAAGTTTGTTCTTGCTTAGATCTTATTAGTACTATAGACAATCTTAAAATATGTAATAACAAGCCAATAGAAATTATTCTATGTGCCATATGTATCCATTGATTTGTATATCTTGGTATAAAATAATCATCACACAATGGCCATCTATAACATACAGAGCCTGCTCCTTGCCAAACGGCATATGCACCAGATAACAATGATGCAATTGCTAGAAATGCGGTAATTAATGCAAGGTTCCTAACTTTTTTATTTGTTTTTACTTTGGTTATGTTCACAGAAATAAACGATGCAACCATAAGTGCAGCTATTGTTTGTGCGCCAGCTAAGTGCACAGTTCTGATTGCAGGATTTAATTCTGATAAAACTACTGCACCCCCAATGCCTCCAACAATAATAATTAGCAATAGTGTGAATGTATAAATTTTTACAGTTGAATTAAATTTTCTATAAACAAGATATGAAAAAATCACAAGCATTATAGAAACAATTCCAAAAAGGACTCCTGAAGTTCTGTGACTCCATTCTATAATCGCATGATAATCATTCGGTGGAATCCAAGACCCGAAACATGTAGGCCAATCTGGGCAACCATCTCCTGAATCTGTTACTCTAGTAAAAGCTCCGCATGTTGGTTGGAAAAAAGAAAAGAATATACCTAGTAGAGCAAAGGTGAGTAAAAATTTTTTATTAGTAATTTTTTTTTTCTCCATATTTTAATTAGACTAAATTAAATCAAATTAATATATATTTAAAGTGCTTTTCTAAAAAAAATAAAAATTAAATGGCAATTTTAGGTATTGAAACATCGTGTGACGAAACTGCTTGCGGAATTATTGACCTTGATGGGAATATTCTAAGCAACATTGTTGCATCTCAAATTGAAACTCACGCCCCTTATGGTGGAATAATCCCTGAGCTAGCTTCAAGAGCTCATATAATAAATATTCATAAAGTAGTTGATGAGGCTATAAAAATGGCAAAATTATCTTTATCTGATATTTCTGCAGTTGCAGTAACTAATGGACCAGGATTAGCGGGCTCATTATTAGTTGGATTAAATTTTGCTAAAGGCTTAGCATCTTCTTTGAATATCCCTTTGATAGGAGTTAATCATTTAGAAGGGCATATCTCCGCATGCTTTATAGAAGAAAATAGATTTAATTTTTCCAAAAAAGAATTATTTCCTTGTATTTCATTGCTCATATCAGGAGGACATACGGAGCTTATTTTAATGAATGATTATGACTCCTATAAACTTTTGGGGCAGACAAGAGATGATGCTGTGGGTGAAGCTTTTGACAAAGTTTCTAGAATATTAGGATTAGGATATCCTGGGGGGCCAGTTATTGAAAAATGGGCTCAATCTGCAAAAAGAAAAAAATATAATCTACCAAAAGCATGGTTGCAAAAAGATGAAGAATTTAGCTTTAGTGGTTTAAAGACTGCGTCAAAAAATTTGGCTTATGAAAAAATTTATAATAATAACCTTTCTCAAGAAGAAATAAAGGATGAAATTTCAGAACTAGCTTACTCTTTTCAAGTTTCGGTATCTGATGTTCTTGTCACAAAATCAACTCGTGTTGCTAAAAAATATGACTGTACTAATATATTAGTTTCTGGAGGTGTTGCAGCAAACGGTTTCATAAAAGAATCATTTCAGAATAAGTTTAATGGTTCAATATTTCCTGAAAGAAAATATTGTACAGATAATGGGTTAATGATTGCTTGTAGAGGTCTAATTGATTACAAAAAGAATAAATTTATTGAACCAAAAGAAATAAACGTAATGCCTCAATTAAATGTTACATAGATTTTTACTTTGATGTTTTATCAAGTAATGTTCTCTTAAATTCTAAAAACATATTTTTCTTGTGACTTGGAAATTCTAAAACTATGTCAATGCTCGTGGTTTTGATAGTCATTTTTAAGTAACTAGATAAAATAAAATAACTTACAAAAAATATTAATCCTCCAATAAAACTAAAAATCGATATCAAGTTGCTCATTAAATTCTCTTCAAGAAAATACCATGAAATTATTGAGGTCAAGAATCCTAAACATGACCATAATAATTTAGAGTATTGATTATTAACCCCATCAACTAAAATAGAATTTATTTTGCTCAATATTACACTTTTTATGGATTCATTATCCTTAAATCTTAAGTAGTCTCCATAAATAGCTAATTCTTTATTTCCTGATCTTACAAATGAAATTTTACTCATTTTTTATTTGTCACCCTGTGATATAAATTCTCTTCCGCTCTCTATCATTAGTTCTTGAATTGATAATGTTCTCATAATATCGTCTTGGACAATTTTATTATTTGCTCTTGCTTTAGTTTCTATTTCAGCTGTAAGTTTTTGTCTTTTAGGGTTTTCCGGCTCCCCCGGGATGCCCATTGAAGCTGCTAAATCATTAGGTCCACCAGTTATTCCTGATAATCCTTCTACACTTAATATTTCATCTAAATTATCCCATCCAGGTACCGATTCAATTTGTGCTATTACAAGCATATTTTTATTAGTCCAATTAGCAAAATCTAATTTTCCTCCATACTCATTGATTTTTTTGTCATCATTAAATTCGGTTCCTCTTCCCCCTCCCCAAGATCTTTTTCCAGAGGGTGGAAATAAGCAAGCATCTGCGAAATCCTGTGCTTCTTTTTTTGTTTCAACATGTGGCCCAACTATACCTTGAACGCCTCTATCTAGGTATAAATTAATCCAATATGGGCTTTTATCAGGAACTCTTGCAGTTACACTCATGCCATACCCATTTGCAACTCTACAAATATCATCTATTGATTCAGGGGAAAAAAGGCCATGTTCTCCATCGCAATTTATAGCATCAAATCCTGCATGAGAAGCAAGTTCAACTAAGTGTAATGAAGGGTATGTTAAACCAAATACATTTGCTTTTTTACCTTCCTTGTTTTTTTTCAATATTGTATTCTCTATCATGATTTTATTCCTTTTCTAATTAAATAGTTTTATTAGCTCCTCCTCGAGCATTTGTATTTACGAATGGAGGATGTTTTTTTATTTCTTTTTCATTTATTTCAAGACCTAAACCAGGCTTATCAGATAGTGTAACATATCCATCTTTTTGTCTTGGGAACCCATCAAATACCTTAAAATAGTGAGATGAATAAAATTCTGCATGGTATTCCATTATTTCAAAGTTGGGTATATTTTTACAAAGATGCATTTCTGCAATAGCACCTACAGGTGAGCAGGTGTTGTGTGGAGCAATAGTAATATGTTTTGACTCGGCCATATTAGATATTTTTTTCAACTCAGTCAATCCTCCAGCGTTTGCAATATCGGGCTGAAGTACATCTGCAGCATTTTTATCTATAATTTCTCCAAAAGGGAATTTTGTATATAATCTTTCGCCTGTGGCAATAGACATATTTGTATGTTTTTTTAGCTCTGAAAGCTCAGAAATATTTTCTTCAGAAACAGGTTCTTCAAAAAATAAAGGCTCATACTTTTTTATCATTTCGGAAATTTTTACAGCTGTCATTACATTAAATTTTGCATGTCCTTCGATTAGAATTTCTATATTTTGTCCGACAGCTTTTCTAACTTCTTTTATTCTATTTTCGCTTAGATAAAATTCTTCTTTTGATAATGTATAAAAATTATTTTGTCCAAAAGGATCAAACTTAATTGCTTTGTAGCCCATTTCAATTACTTTTTTTGATTCTTCGGCGTTAAGCTTTGGAGAACCAGGATTTGTGTACCATCCATTAGCATAGACCATGATTTTTTCTCTCACTGCGCCGCCTAAAAGCTTATAAACAGGAAGGCCTAATAACTTACCTTTTAAGTCCCAAAGAGCTATATCTATTCCAGAAATTGCAGTTGTTGATATTCTTCCTCCCCTTTGCATTGAATTGTTATATGCATTAAGCCAAAGTGCCTCGCTATCCATTGGGTCATTACCCTTGTAATATTTTTCAAAAATAAATTTTATTTCATCTATTACTCTTTTGTCATCGCCTAAATAACTCGCATCTCCAATACCAAATTCATCTGAATTACTACAGTGTATTATGGGTATTAACCAGTTTCTTGAAGCGTTATGATGTTCAGCTGAAAATTGTCTGAATTCTAATTTTTCTATTTTATTCATAATTTAGTATAAAAACCCTTATTTTCAAGTATAAATTTTCATAAAAAAAAATTACTTTTTTTTATTGACATATGCGCATATTATATATACTCTACGTACAACTCGCAGATTTAACTGTGGGATGTTGAACTTTTAATGTTAGGTTTATAATGAATTAGCCGTAAGTTTATGTAATTAGCGGAGAGTTTTGAGAGAGCCTATTGTGAATTTTCTTTCCCCCTTTTTCTGATGCGAAAAAATAAACAAGTCCACTGGATTTCTGGTGGATAAGTGTTGGAGGAAAATTTATGAGTATAAATATACTACGTAAATCTGGTATGCTAGCTGGATTGCTGGTTGCTTCAATGCTAATGGTTCTAGTAGTTGCTTGTGGAAGTGACGATGCTGATTCATCATCATCTTCTTCTTCTGCTNCNNCTGCTGCTCCTGCTGCACCAAAAGCGCCTGCTGCACCTGCTGCACCTGCCAAACCTGAAGCGCCAAAAGCTGCTGCTCCTGCTGCTAAAGCAGAAAGTAAAGCAACAAAAGCTGCTAGTGCTTCATCATCTTCGACTTCTGCGCCAAGTGGCCCAAGCGGAAAACTTGTAAGAGCTCATCATGAAGTAGATCCTGTATTTGGAACTCCATGGTCAGGTCCATACAAATGGTCTGCTGCGGATTTGGTTGGAATCGGAGAACACCTTTTCTATTTTGATAAAGGTAATGCTATGTCACCACAGATGGCAAAATCATGGTCAATCGACCCTGCTGGAACAAAAGTCACTATCGAACTTAATGAAGGTATGAAGTGGCAATCTCCAAAAGGATACGAGGATACAGACTTTGGTTATGTAACTGCTGAAGACAGAGTAAGATGGTTTAACACAGTTAACGGTACTGTAAACCCTGATAGCTCATACCCAGATTCTGGTGATATTGGTGCTATTTTCACAAAAGCCGAAGTTGTTGACGACCTAACATTTGAAGTTGGATTGGTAAGTCCAGTATTTTTCTGTTTACCTCTATCTGAGTTCGGTTGTTTAGGTGCTGCTCCTGTTCAAGGTGCTGTACACCACGTTGACGTTATGGGAGCTGACTGGGCTTCTAAGCACGCTGTTATGACTGGACCTTATGCGCACGGTGAGTGTACTGCAGGTGACAGATGTTCAGTGCATGCTGTTGAAGATCACTGGAGAGCAAACCCACAAGTAGCAGAAATTGAAGTAATTCAAGTTCCTGAGTCACAAACTCAGGTTGCTATGTTAAAATCTGGTGAAGTAGACATGGCTGTAGTTGACTATAAGCTACTTGCTGATGTTGTTTCTGATGCGGATGGTTTAAGATTCCTAGAGACTATGCCAGGTGGATATGTTGGACAATCAATTATCTTCCCTGGAAACCTTTGGGAAGAAACACATGCAAGAACTGGTGAAGCATTGAACCCTTGGGATTCACCTGCTTACGATAAAGATATTGCATGGGTTGGTGATCCATGGCAAGAAGACTCATACCACGAAGGTGGAACAGACTCATCTGTTGTAAGATATACAGATACTGACAACCCTGCAGGTATGACTGACATGGAACAAGCAAGACTAGTAAGACTTGCTCTTTCTACAGCTCTAGATAGAAATGGTATTAACGATTCTCTATTAAACGGAATCGGAACACCAATCTACTCAGAGTACATGGGACCAGAATACCCTGGTTGGGATCCTAAGAGAGACACTGGAGTTTGGGATGCTGAAGGAAACAAAATTTCTGCAACTGGTGGAGTAATGTATGAGCTTGCTGATGGTGACATCGATGCAGCTGGTAAACTACTAGACCAAGCAGGTTACCCAGCAGATGCTGATGGTAAAAGAGCTATTGATGGCCTTGTACTTCAAGCATACGCAGCTGAAGCAGGTCCTGTAGGACTTGAAGTAGCTGACACTGTTATGAGTGACTGGGCTAGACTTGGAATTGAAATTTCAGGACTAGTTGAAGACTATGGTGGAGTTATTTCACCAAGAATGAAGAGAAGAGAACAGTATCTTCCAGTATTGAAGAACTGTGATGTTCACTCAAACGTATGGCCTGAAGACTGGCCAATTCCTCCAGTTGACACTTCAAGAACACGTCCTTCATGGGGTTGTGGATTTGAATCTAAAGCTGGAGCAAAAAGTGTAGCTAATGTTCTTATGGAACAAGATGCTGAAAAGAGAAAAGCAATGCACAAAGAGATTGTAGATTACAGTATGTACTGGCTACAATACGCTGGTGTTTACCAAGTACCTAAGGGTATCGTAGTAAACGACAGAATTAAGTCATGGAATGCTCCTCAGCAACACTATGCTAACGTTTCAAATAACCCAGAGTTGATAGTTCTAAAATAACTAAAAATTCTGATTAATTGATTAAAAGTTCAATTACGTGAAAAAAGTGGGAAGAAAACTTTATTTCTTCCCACTTTTTTT
>PAOY01000003.1 GCA_002710135.1 Dehalococcoidia bacterium
AATGCGTTCATTTTTAACTTATAATCTGGAATTAGGGTATTTGGTTTTACTATTCCAAATAATCCACTAAAGATACGTATATTTGAATTAAAATAGCTCTTAGATTTTTCTGAAAAGTTTTTCCAATCAATCTGGTTGTATACAACTCCTGTATATCGTTCTATTGCCATAGAGCATTCACTAGAAAAGACCTCTAGGTTTTTCTTTTGTAATTCTTTACTTTTTTCTAATGAAGTCCCGTAAATTTTTTCTATTTCTTCATTATGATCTTTGAGTATTTCAATTATTTGATTAACTTTTTCTGAAAAAATAAATTCTGTTTCTTTAAACTTGGTTGAAGTTGTATTTATTGAGGATTTACCTTCACTAGGAGGAATAAGAATTAACATTTTTATTTTAAGTTTTCTGAATTTTCAATTTCTACTTCTTTTAATTTATCAAAAGGTTTAAACCCAAGAACCTTACTATAAAAATAAAGCTCAGATTCTAAAGATGAAATTATATTTTTAGATTGACGGAACCCGTGCTGTTCACCTTCGTACATTATTAAAGAAAAAGGAATTTTTTTGTCTCTTAATCCTTCAGCCATAATTTCTGCTTGAGATGGAGGGACAATCTTATCTTCAGTTCCTTGAAAAATTATCATCGGACAAGAAAGCTGATCTGTAAAATTAATAGCGGATCTATCATAATATTTTTCTTTTTCTTCAGGGTACTTACCTATTAATGATTCAAGGTATTTTGATTCGAATTTGTGAGTATCGTCAATAAAAACTGACAAATCTGCAATTCCATAATAAGTAGCTCCTACTGCAAATCTATCATGGAAAGTTAATGCATTTATTGTTGTATAACCACCAGCTGAGCCTCCTTTAATGGCTGCTCTTTCAGAATCTACAAGACCTTTTTCAGAAAGATAGTCTACTGCTGCAATGCAGTCATCTGTATCATATACTCCCCAATTCCCTTTTAGTGAATCTCTGAATTTTTTCCCGTATCCTGTAGACCCTCTGTAATTTACATCTACAACAGCTATACCTCTATTTGTCCAGTACTGAATAGATAAATTTAAGGCATTGCCAGTTGCACTAGTGGGGCCTCCATGACTTATTACTAGTACAGGTGGTTTTTCTTCAGGGTTGTCTTGATATATTTTATTTTTAGGTTTGTAAAAATAGCCATATGCAGATCCATTTTCTGTAGTAGGAAAAGTGATTTCTTCTGGGATTGATATTTCTTCACTATCCATAGCTAGTGGGTTAGATTCTTTGATTGTTTTAAGTTCTTTTTTTTCTAGATCTAAAGATACGATTTCACTATTTGATACAGGTGAAGCTCCTATATATAAAGCTTTATTATCAATAAAACTTAAACCTCCTATAGAAGTATGTAAAACTTCTATTTCTTCTATTATTTTTCCTGATAAATTGATTTTTCTAATCAATCCTTTATTTTTACTTTTAGAAGAGCCTCTAAGGTAAATAAAATCATCTTTTATAAAGTACGTTCTGACCCCAAAATTCCAAGATGGTTCACCATGGTCAGTTTCTTCATCTAATATAGTAGACTTTTTATTATCTGAGTATTTTTTTAAGTTCCACCATCCAGATTCATCGCTTATATATATCAATTCACCAGATTCACTCCACTCAGGCTGAATAATACTTATATTTTTTGATCCATCAATAAACTTTTTTTCTGACAAACCATTTGAGTCAAAATTTCCAATGAATAGTTCAGTTCCATCCCAAGGCATATTAGGGTGATCCCATTCAAGCCAGCAAATCTCTTTATTTATAGGGTTTATTCTAGGAGATGAATAAAAATCTCTACCTGTACACAAAACTATTTGAATATTTTCTTTTGTAGAAATTGCAACTAGTTCATTTTTTGCTTCTTCTTTCTCAGAATGAGTTTCTCTGACACAAAACAACCATTCTTCATTAAAGGATAAAGTTAAATCGCTATATCGAATAGATTTTTCAAAAGGAGATTCTTTTGTAATTGGATTAACATTTTCACCATTTACTTTATATATTCTTTGATCATCCCAATTTGTAAAATAAATATTTTTTTGCCCTACTGCATAAGATCCTCCTCCGTATTCATGTACGGCATTTCTTGAATTGAATTCTTTTGGAATTGCGTCTGATATCTTTTCATCAGATGATTGCTTGACTATTACATATCGCCCAGATTCCTCTGGTCTGCCTTCTAAAAAATATAGTTCCGACCCATTTGATCTTATTTCACTAAACCTTAGTCCACCTTCAATTATTTTTTCTGGAGTTATTTTTGATTCCCATGATCCGTAATGTGATTTCATTTTTATTCCTGTTTATTTTAAATTTATTCAATATTTAATAATGTAAATTTCATTAATCTATAATAACCTATCTACAAGAAAATTATTTTGGAGAAGATATGAAAAAAGTAACATTCAAAGATGTTCCAAAAATTGCAAGAAACGAATCTCTTTTTACAGACACTGTTTATGCCCAGTCAATTTTAGAACATGAGGATAGCGATAATTTTAATTTTGCTATAGTAAATTTCCCCAAAGCTACTAGAACTAAATTTCATATTCATTCTGGGGATCAAATATTAATTATTACTGAAGGAGAAGGAATGGTTTGCAATGAGGATGTTGAACTTAATGTTACTAAGGGTGACATGGTATTAATTAATGCTGGAGAAAATCATTGGCATGGAGCAAAAGAAAATACAACAATGTCTCACATAACCATCACTGTTAGTGATAGTACTACTGAGGTAACAGAAGATTAATTATGAGCTCTGAAGTCCTTTTGAAACTCGAAAATGTTCATAAGCATTTTGGAGGAGTAAAAGCTGTTAATGGAGTAGATTTTGAAATTTATTCAAATCGAATAACAGGGTTAATTGGCCCAAATGGTGCAGGAAAATCGACTATTTTCAATCTAATAACGGGGTTTTCAGAGATAGATGATGGTTTTATTTATTTTTTAGATGATGATATTTCATATTCTTCTCCTAAAAAAACAGTTGATAAAGGAATAGTTAGAACCTTTCAAATACCTGGTGAATTAAAGACTATGTCAGTTCTAGATAACCTTTTGGTTTCTCCAATGAATCATCCTGGTGAATCTTTGTTATTTGGATGGATAAACAGATCTAAATCTAAAAATTTTGAAAAAAGAACAATTGAACTTGCTGAAAAAAATCTAGAGATTGTTGGTTTATCACATTTAATTAATGAAAAAGCAGAAAATCTTTCCACGGGACAAAAAAAATTATTAGAACTTGGAAGAATTTTAATGATGAATCCTAAGCTTATTTTATTAGATGAACCTGCGGCAGGCATTAATCCAACCTTAATTAAAAATTTATCAAAAGTTATTCAAGATATAAACAAAAATCAAAAAATTGACTTCTTAATTATTGAACATAATATGGATTTTATAATGTCAATTTCAGATGAAATAATCGTTATGGCTGAAGGGCAAACTTTAGTTAAGGGCCCTCCAAAAGAGATTCAAAAAAATCAAAAGGTATTAAATTCATATCTAGGATATAGCCAAAATGACTAAAAATATTACATCTCTAAAAGCTAAAAATATTTCTGCAGGTTATGGTGAACAGATTATTATAAGAAATATTAATCTAGATATTTATGAATCTTCAATAACCACAATTATTGGACCAAATGGATGCGGAAAATCAACCTTTCTAAAATCTATTTCAGGAATAATAAACCCTGTTGAAGGGAATATTGAAATATATGGCAATGATGTAACAAACTTAAGTACATTTGAGCTTTCAAAAATAGGATTAGGGTATGTTCCTCAATCTGAAAATATTTTCCCTTCATTATCAGTTGAGGATAATCTTAAGATGGGAGGATATATTCTTAACAGTATTCAGTATAAAAAAAATTTAGATAAAGTATTAGATATGTTCCCTGACTTAAAATCTAAATTACAAGATTCTTCTTCTAATTTATCTGGAGGGCAAAGGCAGATGCTTGCATTATCTAGAGCTCTTATGCTGGATCCAAAAATAATTATGCTTGATGAACCTACTGCAGGATTGTCTCCAATTATTGTAAATGAAGTTTTAGAAAATATAATCTCTCTGAAAAATTCTGATCTATCTGTACTTTTAGTTGAACAAAATGCTAAAAAGGCACTACAGGTTTCAGATTTTGGTGTAGTTTTTTCATTTGGGAAAAAAGTAATAGAAGATGTTGCTGATAAAATTTTGAAAGATAAAGAAATATCAAAACTTTATCTAGGAGGGTAAATTTTGAAATATATTGATTTGATTTTTGAAAATAAAACTATATTTGTTTTATTCTGGATAATATTGCTCTTATCTCTGTTAAAACCTTGGCTTTTTGTTAATGGAATTTTGATTGGTTCACTTTATGCATTAGGGTCAATTGGTCTTTCATTGATTTATGGTAATCTTAAGTTTGCTAATATGGCTCATGGAGATTTTATGACTCTATCTTCTTATGTTGCCCTAGCTCTTCTTTTGTTTTTTTTCCCTAACAGTGACCAGTCTGCCTCTGTGGGTCCATTCACATTTAAATATGAGTTATTAATTGTTATCCCTTTTACTGTTGTATTTATAGGATTTTTAGCAGTTTTATTCGATAAATTGATATATAAAAAACTTAGAGATTTTGGAGCGGCTCCAGCTGCAATTGCATTAACTTCATTAGGATTAGCTGTTGGATTAAGAGGCCTAATTCAGTTTATTTGGGGAACAGACTCCACTCGATTTCCAAGAGAATCAAAGTTATTTTGGGACCTACCTTTTAAAATAAAAATACCTCCAGATATGTTTTTTTGTGCAATTGTAGCTTTCATTATCGCACTTACTTTTTACTTCATTTTATTCAAGACTAAATTAGGAAAAGCTATAAGAGCAACTTCAGATAATCCAGATCTAGCGAGAATAACAGGAATTAATACTGAAAGAATTATTTTATATATTTGGTTTATAGGCGGTGTGCTAGCTGCTACATCAGGAATCTTGATTAGTATGCAGCAGGCAATTATTACTCCAGTTATGGGATGGAAAATACTAATTCCATTATTTGCAGCAGTTATAGTTGGAGGTATAGGAAACCCAATAGGTGCTCTAATGGGAGGTTTGTTAATTGGAATAACAGGAGAAATAGCAACGGGATGGATTAATCCATCATATAAACCTGCTGTTTATTTTTTGGTTTTATTAATCATTTTATTATTGAGACCTAATGGTATTTTAGGAAGCAAAGGCAGGCAATTTTAATGGATTCGATACTTTATTTCTTAATAGGTTTCTTAATAATGAGTGGAATATACTCTGTTTTTTCTGTGGGGTTAAACATTCATTGGGGTCATACTGGTTTATTTAATATAGGTATTGCCTCTTTTTTCTTGCTTGGATCTTATACTGCAGCTATTATTTCTAGCCCATCACCAAACATAGAAAAATATGAAGAGTATTTATGGGGAGGCAACTTGTCACAATTATCTATTTTAGGCATAGATTTTTGGTTTCCTTTAGTTTTAATTTTATCTGCTTTAGTTTGTATCCTAGTCGCTATACCCTTGGCGTTAATTACCATTAGATTAAAAGAAGATTATTTAGCTTTAGTAACTCTTGGTTTAGCAGAAACCTTAAGGATTATATTTGTAAATGAGTCATGGCTTGCGAACGGAACAAGAGGGCTATATTCTATACCTCGTCCATTCGACTTAATAGATAGAGGTAATTATGACTACATTTATTTTGTGATTGTTATGATTACACTTGCTTTGGTTTATATTATTGCACAAAGGGCTACTAATTCACCTTGGGGCAGAGTTCTAAGAGGAATAAAAGATAATGAAAATACAATGATTTCAAGTGGAAAAAATGTATTGAGATTTAAAGTAGAGGCATTTGCGTTTGGAGCAGGAATTATGGGTGTTGGAGGAGCTTTATTTACTCACGGTAAGAGATTTATTGACCCAATAACATTCGAACCTATGTTAGCTACATTTATCATCTGGAGCATGTTGATGGTTGGAGGTAGCGGTAATAATAGAGGAGCTGTTTTTGGCGCATTTCTAATGTGGGGTATCTGGACATTTACCCAATTTTTACCAGGATTCTTAAGTGATGCTAATTTAAGATTTGTTTTCGTTGGACTTATTATTATTTTGTTTCAACTATATAAACCCAATGGAGTAATCCCTGCTAAATAGCAAGGATTACTCGCAAATATTCTAAATTATGGTGATTCAAATCTTCCAGTAGAAGTAATCTTGCCACCTTCAATTGTCCATACTTCAATAGTGTTACTTACATCACCATTTTCATCAATCTCTTGATCTCCTGCAACTCCAACGTAATCTATGTCTTTTCCATCGCTGATTAGCTCTAAAGCTTTAGCCATATCTCCAGGGCCAACTTTTTCACCTGGTGCATTTGCAACAAATCTAAGTGAATCTCCATCTACAGTATTTGAACCTGACTTAGCCATTGCTAGAGCCATTAAAATAGCTCCGTCAAAACCTTCTCCGATAAACGGATTTGTAGGAAGTTCACCGTATTTGCCTTCATAAAGTGACGCAAATGTTGACTTAGCGTCAGAATCAGGCGCTCCTGGTGCAGTACCAAACATTCCTTCAAATTTATCAGCACCTAGTTCATCAAACATTTCTTGGTTTTTTGTTCCATCAACAAACATAAAGTCTCCTGAGTAACCACTTTCTATAAGCTCTCTAAGATAAACCGCAGCTGATTTTGGATAACTCATTGCAATAATTACATCTGGCTCATGATCTGTAATAGCTTTATCTATTTCTGATTTATATGAAGGCTGTTCTTGCTCATGAGGAATCTCTGCTTCACAGTGTCCGCCTTCACTTTCAAATGTTGAAGTGAAAACATTATTTAATCCTTCTCCATATGGGTTATTTACATATATAGTTGAACAATGTTCATAACCTAATCTTTTTGCCATTCTCGCTAACACAACTCCCTGAGCCGCATCAGATACAGTTGTTCTGAATACTGTGTCATTATCATCTAAAACAGATATTGCAGGACTTGTAGAAGCAGGTGAGACCATTACCATTCCAGCAGGAATAGTTTTTGATTCTGCAACTGCCATTGTAACTCCACTAGATAAAGAACCAACTATACCTCCAACTTTATCTATTTCAATTAACTTACCCGCTGCTTCTGTTGCAACGTTTGGACTAGTTCCGCTATCCGCATGAACAACAGTCAAATCCCCACCATTAACTCCGCCAGCATCGTTAATTAAACTTACAGCCAAATCAACACCATTTTGTATAGGAGGTCCATAAGCCCCTAGGTCTCCGGTCTCATCCATTAAAGTACCAATTTTAGCTCCACCGCCTGAACAAGCAGTAAGTACAAATAATGCAGAAGTGACTAATATTAATAATTTTTTCATCATATCTCCTTGATTTTTAAATAGCTATGTCACAATGGGCATAACAATACTTAATTCTATAATATGATAATTCAAAAGTCTAAGATTGATTATCCTAGTCTTCCTTCCCATTCTTCAAGATTTTCATAATTTTTTATGAAAGAATTGAATTTTTTTTCAGAGTCATCCTTAGGGTAGAAATTTAGAAATTTTCTTGCGGATTCAAGTGACCAAAATCTTCTTGTATTATCGCTCACTCCATATACAACTAAGTAAGGCACATCACTTAAGCTTCCTATTACTTTTTCTACTGATAGCGCTTTGCTAAAGAGATCGCTTAAGTCTCTTTGACTAACATATGCTCCAAGATGACGTTTTATATTCTTGATACCCTCACCATTATTATTACTTATAAACTTATTACTTTGAATTTTTTCATCTATTTCTCTTGGAAATCCTATTCTCACATGAATAAATTCCATTTTTCTTCCAAATTTTCCAGATGCATACGGCAAGGATAAAAGTTCATATGAAGCTTTTGCCCATCCGTAAAAATTATCTGAATAAGGAAGCATGTCAGTACGAACCATATCAAGTTTTTTTTCATGGACTTCATAGTGCTCGTACCAGTCTGCAGCGTGGTTTGATGAGGCCACTATAATTCTTTCTACATTATTTTTGAAAGCAGCTTTGTAAATCTTATTTGCCATAATGACATTCTTATTCTCTTGGTCAAACGAATCTATTTCATTGTCTAAATTATTTGGATCACGTTCTTTATCAGGTCTTATATATGCTAGATGAATAATAGAATTATGGCCTTTTACTATTTTTTCTATATCTGAAACTGAAGATTCAGATAGATTAAGTTTTATTACCTTTGATTCAAAATTTTGATTAAAATCTATGTCAACCAAAGTAAGTTCAAATTTTTTCTCTAAATGAGGAATTATTCTAGAAGCAACATATCCATTTGCTCCTGTTATAAGTACTTTTTTCATAATTATTGATCCTTTTTGGGGCCAAATTCTAAAATTTTCATTACTGGATTGTTATCAAGATTATAAAGACTATGATCGCCATTCTTTTTTAATTCTTTCCAATAAATTTCAACCATCATTTCTCTTTGTTTTTTATGTTCTTCTGAATTAATAAGATTATTTATTTCATCCGGATCTGAATCTAAATCATAGAATTCATCAAAATCAAACCCATTGAATATATACTTTAATTCCTTATACCAAAGGACTCTTTGCTTTAATTGAAGTCTCGTTCCATCGTATTCAGCAAAACATTTATCAATAGTATTAACTTCATCAGAGCATAATATTTTCTTAAAAGATTGAGAGTCTATATTTTTTATTTCCTTCGAATCTAAAAGGTCTAAAATAGTAGGACACAAATCCATGCTGGATACCAGGTCATCTGAAATTTTATTTTCTTTAATTCCTGGGCCAGCTATGATCATAGGGATTCTGTAGATTTCTTCAAATGCAGCTAAGTTCTTTGCATAAATTCCATGAGATGACAATGCTTCTCCATGATCTGATGTGAAAATTATAATAGTATTTTCTAATTCTCCTTTTTCTTCAAGGAGATCAATTATTTTTCCATATTCATAATCTATTTCTGTAATCATTGCATAATAGTTTCTTATAGACTCTATATGATCTTGTTTTGTCATATTTTCAAATACTTTTTTACCCCTTTTATATATATTTGGCTTATCAGCAAAGTCATCATTAAATGATTTAGGTAATTCGAGGTCAATATTTTCATACATATCATAGAACTTTTTTGTAGATATAAAAGGATCGTGTGGTTCTATCACTGAAACAAAGCAAGCCCAAGGATTTTCTCCTTTTTCTTTATTGATGAATTCCTTTGCTTTAGATGATACTAACCCTAAGACTCTTTCTTCAGTATCCATATTTGAAACTCCATAAAAAGGAGTAGTGCTATACCCAGGGGGATTATCTATAAATAAGTGAGGTTTATCTTTGTCTATGCTATCTTTATGGTTTTTATTGGCATTAATATATTCAGAAGAAACNCCGTCTTGAAGTGCATATTCATTCCATCCAAAATCTTCTAGTTTATTAGTTCTTTCAACATGCCATTTTCCAAAATAACCAGTATTATAACCATCATCTTTGAGTCTTTGAGCCCAATGTTCTTTTTCTACTCTTAGGTTTGATTGATCCACATCTACAGTATGAGTAACTGTAGTAACTCCATGATTGTGAGGAAGCAATCCTGTCATTATGCTTGCTCTAGCAGGTGAGCAAACAGGATTTGCAGTATGGGCTCTATTAAACTTTACACCTTTTTGGGCTAGCTTATCTAAATTAGGGGTTAGGCATGAATTATTCTCTTCGAGTACCTGCCCGTGCATTTGGTCAACCATAAGGAAAAGAAGATTTTTTTTCACTATAAATCCTTAAACAAATGGTTTTATTTTTTCAAAATTCCCACCAACTATTTCTTTTGATTCTATAGACAGCCAGTCTTCCAAAATATCAGAGTATAAGCCTCTGAAATCAAAGTTAAATTTAAGGTCTCCTTCTACCCTTTCGCTAGGATCTAAAGAAGGATATTCATTATAATGACCTCCTTTTACACTTTCTCCAATCAAAAAGGATACACCGCCAGATCCATGATCTGTTCCTGTGCCATTATCGTCAATTCTTCTTCCGAATTCAGAAAAAATAAATACTAATACTTCTTTACCTCTNTTATGCTCTTTTAGGTCTTCAAAAAAAGAACTCAATGCTTCTGAAAGTTGTTGCCACAAGAATTCCTGCAGAACGACTTCATTTGTATGTGTGTCAAATCCACCATGATTTACATAAAATACTCTTGTCCCAAAATTTGCAAAATGTACTTGNGCTACCCCTTTTAATTGTTTTGCTATATTTGTATCCGGGTATTCTACGTTTGATTTATACAATTTAGGAGCTTTGTTGATTATATCTATTCCTTTTGCAGCATCTANACCTGTTTTGCCTAAATAATTCATAGTATAGTCATTTCCCATAACAGGGCTGTAAAATCTCTTGAATGTGTTCATCGCTTTTGTTTTGTTAGATTCATCTGAAATTGATGTAAATAGGCCGTAGTTATTTATATCACCAACTGAAGTAACAGGAACATTAGGAGCGACTAATGCTCTTGGTAAATATTCACTAAAATTAACTGCAGTTACAACATTTTCACCNTTTGGATCTAAGTCTTTAATTGCTTGACCTAACCAGCCTTTTGATCCAACTTTATTCGGTTCTGCAGTATGCCAAATATCCATAGATCTAAAATGAGATCTATTAGGAGTGGGGTATCCTACNCCGTGAATAATGGCTAAATTCCCTTCTTCATAAAACTTTTTCATTATTCCCATACCTGGATTCAGTCCAAGTTTATTATCTAATGGGATAATATCATCATCGTTTAGCATTATGTTTTTTCTAGAGTCCCTATATATGGGGTTCTCCCACGGAACTATACAATTTAAGTAATCATTCCCTCCAGAAAGCTGAATTGTTACAAGAACTTTTTCATCATTTGATACCATAAGCTTCTCCTAATTTAGTTTATAAACCTGAATCCTATTTCTATTTGAGTCAAGTATTAGCAGGTTCTGTTTATTATCTATTACTACTGAAGTTGGATCCCAAAAATAAGATTCTATTCTTGCAGATTCTTCATGAGNTTCAACATCATCTATTGGAATAACAGGAACAAAAGATTCTCTAGCTTTTTTCTCATCTAAATTTGCATCTATATATTCTTTTGCCCATTCAGAAAGAGTTGATTCGCCTCTTAAGAAGCCGCAATATTCAAACTTATCATCAAAAATTTGAATTTTTTGATTTCCCCAATCACAAACATAGTAAAATCCATTTTCATCTTGGGTAACATCTGAAGGCCTTGATAATTCACCTTCTTTATTTCCAGATTCTCCAAATTTATCTAAAAAATTTCCATCTTTGTCAAAAATTTGGATCCTGTCGTTTCTCCAATCAGCTACCAATACTCTTTCTTGTATTATTTTTATCCCCCATGGCTTATCTAAATCTCCANNTTGATTTCCTTCTTTTCCCCAAGTTTTGACAAAATCCCCTTCTGTGGTCATAACCTGAACTCGATTATTTAAGTTATCAGTTATATAAAGTAAGTCATCAGAGTCACTNGTTATTCCNGATGGAAAATTTAGTTCTCCTTCTTTTTCTCCTTTAGTACCCCATCTTTTTATAAAATCNCCTTCAGGGCTAAATATAGATACAGTATTGGTATATTCATCNGTAACATAAACGTTATCTTTAGAATCAAATGTAATAGAACAAGGCCAATAAAGTTCTCCAGGATTTTTTCCAAATTTAGAAAATTCTCCAAAATAATTATTTTCAATATCTAGCATTGAAATTCTTAATCCTACTGTATGGAAAGCTCCGCTTCTATTAACTACATAGACTCTCCCTTTACTGTTTATAGCTAAGTCTCTTGGCAGATGAAACCCTCTACCTCCAACATCTGCAGTAAAACCGACGGAGTGGCTATATTCAGCTTTTATTTTTTCATTTAGTTTTTTCATTATGTCATTTGAAATTCTCTTGATGATGCAATTAATTTGATGATAATTGATATTGAATCTTTATTAATCAAGAATTGATCATCATTTATATGATCGTTTAGTGCTTCGGTAGTTGTATGATGAAGATCAATATAACCTAATTCTTCAAGGCAAATTTCTAGAAGATTATTTCTACTAGGATTTCTTGAGGCAATATTTTTGACTAATACTTTATTAGTATCTCCCAAAAAATCTGCAGCAAAATTGATTCTCTCAACTACAGAGCCAGTATTTATCCATTCTTCTCCTCCTTGCCATCCCTCTACGGAAGTAGGATTAAGTAAAGGCTGCCCCATTAAGCCTGAGCTTATTGTAGCTTGATATACTTCTTCAGATGGAATATCAAATCCGCCAGATAGTCTAACAGCATTAACTACTAATTCTGCAGGGCTTTTTATTCTATCATTCATAATTTCTTCAG
>PAOY01000004.1 GCA_002710135.1 Dehalococcoidia bacterium
TCACTACATCCAAAAAATATCAAAATAGAACTGATGGCCAATGTCCCTAATAACGAATATTTTTTTAGTTGATTTATCATAATTTTTTCTTTAATTCCTTGAAGTATATTAATACTATTGCGGTACAAGTTATCCCTATATAAGAGAACACTCTCATACTATTAAGAATACCAATATTATCTCCTAAAATACCAACCAATAAGCTTCCAATAGGGAAAAAACCAATTCCTATCTGAGCTAACCCTTGTATTCTCCCTCTAAGTGGATTAGGGGTTTGAGAAAGCAAGATTCTAGAATGCATATTCATAAAAAAAGTTGTTCCAGCTCCTAAAATTGCTATGGTTATACATCCAGATATGAAAGAGTCATTTAATGTAAATATAATGCTCCCTATACATAGCGTTATAGTTGATATCGCAAAAATCAAACCAGGTCTAGAAATTTTTATTAGAAATGGGAAAAAAATTATCGATCCTATTAACGCGCCTAGGCCCTGTAGTGAAATCATGAGAGAAAACTGTTCAGGAGTTGCGTTATATATAAACCTTGCAACATAAGGAGTCATTGATTCAAATGTAAATGCACTAAAGTTACCTATAGCAAGTATAAGTAGTGTAGATAAAATTATTTTATTTGATAAAGCAAAGCTTATTCCTTTGCTCATACCTGAGTACTTGTTTTTTTCTGATTTAGGAATAGATAATTTAGGCATTTTATATAAAAAAAACAAATTAATAGAATTGATAACTGTCATCAGCAAATATAACTTGTCAAAAGTCATAAAATTCATGAAAAATATTCCAATATTTGGTCCTATAAACCAAGCAATATTTAACAAAATTATATTTAGTGCAATGCTAGCTCTTAGGCTCTTTTGTTTGACAAGGCTGGCTAAATAAGATTGTCTAGCTGATATATCTAAACTAATTAATATCCCAGATATGAATGTCAAAATGAAAATAATTATCAGGCTTGGTTCAAAGAAAAAAAGATAAACTGCCCAAAAGAATAGATACAATGAGGTAATATAAATTACAACTCTTATTAGTGTTAATCTTGTAACTTTATCAACAAGCCACCCAGAAATTAAACCTGAAAACATCATGGGAGAGAATTTCACAAAAATTAAAAGACCAAAAGTAGAAGGATTATTCGAAATATCTGTTAGTATCCAAGTTATTAGAGCAAAGTCTATAAATCTAATTGTATAAATATATATACTTGAAACTGCTAAATTTTTAAAAAATCTTTCATCTTTTAAGTTTAGTAAATCTGAGTAGTAGGCCATTTAGAAAAAATAATATGAAAACTATTATATTCTAAACCAACAGAATAATAATCTATGTTCAAAGTTTTATTTCTATCTAGTGAAATAATTCCTGCAGAAGTTGATTATATTTTTCATTTTCAATGTTTATAGAAATAATTGATTTTTCTATATTAATTGATGAATAGTCTAGATTAGGAGTTTTAGTTATGTATTCTTTCATTATTGTAAAATCCTTGAATTTATGTTGTTTAATCCACCATCAATGCTAATTGTTTGCCCAGTAACGAAGGAAGAACTATCTGAGAGTAACCACAGCAGGCATTGTTCGATATCTGATGGAGTTCCAATTTTTTTCAGAGGGTACATGTTCCTCACCATTTCTTTTGTTTTTTCGTTTGAGATCATACGTTTAGTTAATTTAGTTTCTATGGTTCCTGGTGCTATACAATTGAATCGATAGTTTTTATAACCATAGGTTGCTGAGCATGATCTTATTAAACCTTCAACACCAGATTTAGCAGCAGAAATGAGTTCATGATTAGGCAGCCCATAGTTTGCTGCTACGGAGGAGAAGCAAACATAACTCAATGAATTCATATTATTTTTCAATAGACTAGAAAGTGCTCTGAAGTTAGACATTAAGTTGATCTCTAAAATATCATACATTTCTTGATCTTTGGCAAGATGTAAGGGCTTTAGATTAATTGAACCAGTAAAGTTTACTACAGATACATCTTCATTTTCTACATCGATTTTACTTATGATTTCAGATAGGTCATTATAGTCATTTGTTTTTACAATGCTTAAGTTATCTAAATCTTCTAACTCATTTCTGCTAATAGCATAAATTTTGTTATTTTTTAGTTTTTGGTTGTAGATTAGTGATTTAGCTATATCACTATTTGCTCCAATAACAATTAATTTACGATTACCTAAATCCATTTGCTAACAACTTCTTTCAGACTGTTTACATAATTTTTGAATAAATTGTTTTCAAATTTACATCCAAGTAATACGCCACCAAAAGATTTTTCAGACAAATGTTCTTCTTTAGGCAATGAACATAATTTACAATCTTTGGATTCTCTAGACTTTATGGTATGCATCTTCATTTGAGTATTTTTTCTCTATATTAAACAATTCTTTTGAAAACTCTCTCGAACATTGAGCACATTTATAAATATTGAAATTATCTTGATCCACTATATCTAATAAGTCGCCCTTACAGTTAGGACACATTTTTAATAATACTGACATATTTGCCCCTTTNAAATTGTTTATAATATTATGATGNAANNAAAGATGTAAATACTGAACAAAAATAATTATTTGTCTGATATACTAATCATATAACTAGTAAACGAGGGCTTATGAATGCAAACTGGTACGTGCCTCCCAAAACAGAAATTCAAACCATATCCAAGCAACTTACCTCAAGTTTGGTAAATGGTCATTATAATCAGGCAAATCTTATCTCGCGAATGTTGATTTCTCAACAATGGTCACCTGCTGTTATATACCTGGACTTAATAAGGTCAACATTGAACCANATTGGAAATTTATGGCATCAAGGAAAAATACTTATTACTGAAGAGCANAGAGCNACTCAATTCTGTCTNNTACTAATGGATAGAGTGAGAAATAATTTTAGGCTTCCGACTCCAAACGGGATGAAGATTTCTATGTCGGCTATTGAAGATGACACACATGTTATTGGTTTATATATGACTGCAGATTTTTTTAGATGGGACGGTTGGAATGTTGAACTTTTGGGTAGTTCTATACCAAANAATGATTTGATCAAGTATATAGATACAACTGTTCCAAATTTTGTTCTTTTGTCTTCAACTTTTCCAAAAAGCAATCAAAAACTAGAAGAAGCTATAGGGTCAATCAAGGCACTTGATAAGGATATCAAGGTGATTATTGGAGGGCCAGCAGCTTCTTTAATTAAAGATTCTAATAAAAACATTGACGGCTTTGCAGAAAATCCTTTGCAAGCAACATATGTAGCAAATAGCCTTGTTGAAACTAACCCTGCCCTTATGCCGCTGGAATCAGTTCTCCTATCTCTAGGCGATAAAATTCATACTGTTCGAAAAAACAGAAAGCTTAGTCAAAGCGAGCTTTCCAAGAAATCTGGCCTTGCAAGAACTTTTATTAGCGCTGTAGAGCAAGGAAAGCAGAATGTTTCATTGGGTTCTCTAAAATCTATTTCTGATTCCCTTGGGGTTTCTATGGCAGCTTTACTGGGTGATTAGTACGAATATCGTAAGAAGGTCTAATTAGAGCTATTCTTCGAGCTTATAAGGTGCAATTCGTTTATGTCTCCAGTTTGATTTTGTTTATGGGATCCTTTTAAATTTTGCCTTATCTCTATTAAATTGCTGATATCGTAACAAATATGTAACATTTATCTATATATAATTTTGCAATATAGATTTAGCATTANTAGTAAGAAGTATTTGAAAGGTAAAAATTGTTTTCATTAATTGCTAAAGCTAGCCAAAATTTTTTTGATTCAGTAAGCTACAAAGAAGAGGTGCAGCACAGAATTTTAGCTGAAAATTTTAAGAACGAAGATCTAGGTAAAGATCTATATATAAAATATTACAAATAAATTTAACTTTAGTTTAATATATTCAATTTTTGTTGTACTATGATCAAACTATAAAGATTCATAATACAATTGGGAATATTTGAAAAATACTTATCAATTTGGATAGCCCTTAGCATCTTATTAGGAACNATTCTGGGCTATATTTTTCCTGATATTTTTGGATTTATATCGAAAGTTGAGTCCTTCAACGTAAATTTTATAGTAGCTTTTTTTATATGGATAATGATATTTCCTATGATGGTAAATATANATCTATATAAAATAATTGAGTTCAAATCTCGTCCCAAGGGATTGATTCTTACACTAATAATCAATTGGTTGGTCAAGCCATTTACAATGGCAATGCTTGGGATTCTATTTTTTGAAGTATTTTTTGTAAATCTAATCTCTCCTGAAGATTCCAAGCAATATATAGCAGGTATGATATTGTTGGGAGTAGCACCTTGTACAGCAATGGTTTTTGTTTGGAGTAGCCTGACAAAAGGTGATCCAAATTATACAATTTTGCAAGTTTCTATTAATGATGTAATAATGGTTTTTGCATTTGCTCCAATTGCTGCATTATATCTAGGGGTTAGCTCAATTGTAGTTCCTTGGAATACTCTCATTATTTCTGTTTTACTTTATGTCTTAATGCCTTTGATATTTGGTTTCGTCACAAGGAAATTTATATTGCAAGAAAATATTNTAATGCTGAATAAATTTAATAAAAAAGCTAAACCATTCATAATTCAAGGATTGCTTCTTACTGTAATTTTGCTCTTTGGGTTTCAGGGGGAAAAAATAATTCAATCCCCATTACTCATTTTATTAATAGCTATACCATTGATAATTCAAACTTATGGTATTTTTTTCTTAGCTTACTTTTCTGCTTATATTTTAAAACTTCCTCATAAAATAGCTGCACCCTCATGCTTGATTGGCACATCAAACTTTTTTGAACTTGCAGTTGCTGTAGCTATAGGTATATTTGGTATAAACTCTGGTGCTGCTCTTGCTACAGTAGTAGGAGTTTTAGTGGAAGTTCCAGTGATGCTTTCATTAGTATATATCGTGAATAAAACTTCTCATAAATTTAGACTTAATGATTAGAATTTAATTTTTCTAGTATATCTTGCCTGAAGTAAAAAATAAGACTTAGAAGAATAGTAGTAAAAAATAATATAACAATAATAATTAAAAAATTATTATCTTCATCAATTGCTTCAGGTGTATAAAGCCTGTTATACCATTCATTAAGATCATCCATTGAAAATCTTCTGACATTTCCAAAAGCATATGTATTATTGAAGATTTCTTTATATCCTATTGAAAAAACATACCTTGAATTACCTCTAGAAATCACCTGAACAGTTATGTTTGAATTTGTTCTTATATTTTGTTTTTCAGCAATTATTCTTATTAGATCCATTCTGCTGTAAGGTTCATAAAAACTTGAATTTTTGTTAGGGAAGTAATTTTTTCCATTTACTATTAAGTAAGGGAGTTGATCTGGTTCTATAAGATTTTCAGGTTCAAGATTTGGAATTAATAAACTGAAATCAAAAGTGTCTCCTTCTTTCATTTGAAATTTAATAATCATTTCTTCATTCTTTTCTATAAATTCTCCATAGAAAGCATGAGAGACTGTCGCATCACTTAGTTCTATATAATTTTCTTCAGATTTATCATTTATACCAAATGGTTGATGAGCATTAATTGAATCAACAAAAAAGATTAATGCGAAGAATTGAATAAATATTACAGATAATATGTTTATTTTACTTTTCAAAATGATTTTTTATTTATATCTAATATTAATTATAAAGAAAATAAAAGATGAGAAAACCAAAATAGTCCCTGTAAATATAATTGAAAAATTCAAACTTATTTTATCAGACATATACCCTATTAGAAGATGACCTAACCATCCAAAACCTATAGTAATAAACCAAGCTGAAACTGCTGTACTTCTTAAGTGCGCAGGCACATTTTTTTGAAGATAGGTCCATTGAACAGCATCAAAACTTGCTCCGCATGCTCCTACTATAGATAAAGAGAAAATAGCTAAATATAAATTATTAGTAAGAGAAATCATCAATATAGATAAACCAAAAATTAAAGAGATAATAGTTACGATAGAGTAGGCTTTATTAATATCCTTCCATTTAAATAAAAATAAAATTCCAAAAAATCCACCAATAGATATTGCCGTTTGTAAAATACTTAGAATTCCTATATCTGATTCTAGTATAAATTTAGATATAGATGATAATAAACTGAAAATTGAAAATCCAAAAATTTCTACTATTCCTGCAAAAAGTAATAAATTTCTAGTATAAAAATTACCAAAAACTATTTTCAAACCCTCTTTTATATTACCTAAGTAATTACCTGTATTCTTTTCCTCTTTAATTTCTGAGGATTTAATTAGTAAGATAATAGATCCAATTAATCCAAATAATCCTGATAATAAAATGGCTTGTTCTATTCCAAATAATATTGAAAATGCTCCTCCTATAATAGAGCCTATGAAACCTGTAAATCTCATAATTATTGAATATATTAACATCGCAGTTATTTTTTGATTTTCATCAACTGAGTTAATTACGCTTCCTTGAATAGCTGGAATTATGAATGATCTTGTCAATCCAGTCATTCCTGAAGCAAAATAAGCAAGAATCAAGAAGTTTTTATTTTGAAATACTAGCAGTGCAAATAAACACAAAACAAAAAACCTTATAATTCCAACTATAATGATTATCCTGTTTCTTCCAAACTTATCTGCGGCTGCTGCAGTGAAAGGGGAAAAAACTGTTTGAACAATTTGAGTTATTGCAAAAGAAATAAGAGTTGCTAATATTGAGTTGGTTGATTTTAATATCAACCAGCTTAAGCATAGTCTTTCTATCCATTCAGAGCATATGAAAAAGAAAAAACCTGTCATTAAGCTTTGAAATTTTTTATTCTCAAATAACAAGTTTTCTTTAAATTTTAAGTTTAGAAAAAACATTTTTTACTTTTTTGTAATTAAGCTAATTATTGAATAGTAAAGTATATTAATCTTACTTAATACAAAAAAAATAGATACTTAAAATTTGAACCAAAGAAAAATTAAACCAACAATAATGGTTGTCGATATTGGGACTTCATCGATAAAAACTTCCCTTTTTGATTTGAAAGGTAATTTGTTACCTGAATTTTCTATAAAAATTGAACATCAAATAATTTCAAAAAATGATGGAACCTCTGAGCAAAACTCTGAATTTTTAGCTAATAAAGTTGAAAATTCTATCGATTTAATTTTAGAAAAAATATCAAGTTTAGACATAGAAATTTTAGGTGTAGGATTAGACTGTATGGCAAGTACTCTTGTTGGTTTGGATAAAAAAGGTTTGCCTATTACTCCAACGTTTACTTATGCAGATACTAGATCAAATAATCAAGTAAAAAAAATAAATGAAAATTTTGATTTAATTTCTCTTCATCAAGAAACAGGCGTGACACAACATACATCTTATATTCCATCTAAAATTTTATGGATTAAGGAAGAAAATCCAAATTTATATAATAAAATAGAAAAATTTGTAGATTTTTCATCATATTTATACTCAAGATGGTTTGAAAATTATAATTTTAAGTCTAGTTATTCTATATCTGCCTGGAGTGGTCTTTTAGACAAGAATAAATTGGAATGGCATTCTAAATTATTAGATTATCTAGAATTAAGTCCTAATAATTTTCCAGAACTTAATCCATGTACTTTTTTTTATAAAGGACTAAAGAAAAGTTTTAGAAATAGGTGGCAAACTCTACTAAATTCAAATTTTTATTTATCAGTTGGAGATGGAATAGCTGCAAATATAGGTAGTGGTTGTATAAATAGTTCTAAAATTGCTTTAACTATAGGTAGTACAGGAGCTATGAGAATATTAATTGATAAACACATAAAAATCCCCAAAGGATTATGGGCGTATAGATTTTTGACTGATCAAACTTTATTGGGAGGATCTTTTTCCGAAGGAGGAAATTTGATTCAATGGGCTTATAATAATTTGAAATTGCCAAAAATAGAAAAATTGAATCACTATTTATCTGATTCTATTCCTGGAGATCACGGAATAGAAGTATTACCATTTTTATTGGGTGAAAGATCTATGGGTTGGACAAATGATTCTAAAGGAACAATCTCAGGTTTGAGTTTTTCAAATTCTCCCTTAGAAATAATGCAGTCTATTTTAGAATCCTTATGTTACAGATTTTTTTTACTTTACAAAGAATTGCTTCCATTTGTAAATTCAAAATTTGAGATCATTGCAAGCGGAGGTGCAATAAAGAATTTTCCTTGGTGGATACAAACTATGTCTGACGTTTTGGGCAACGATATAAAAATTTCAGACGAATCCCAAGATACTAGTAGAGGAACGGCATTAATTGTTAGTAAATCCTTGGGTGAAATAAGTGATTTTGATGAAATTGATAATAAATATAATAAAGTTTATCATCCAAATAAATCCAATTATGAAATTCATCAAAAATTAATATCGTCTCATGTGAAACTATACGATAAAATCGTAGATAATTAGTATATATATAAATTTAGAAAAAGATTTGAAAAATTACGACTTAATAATTATAGGCGGAGGAATAGTAGGAGCTTCTGCGGCTTACTATGCATCTAAGGAAAATCTAAATGTTTTATTGATTGAAAAAGATTCAATTGCTAGTCATGCATCTGGATTTGCATATGGCGGAATTACTCCTCATGTAGGACTTGATGAAAGTGATCCTTATAATCAAATAAGTAAATATTCTTATGAGTTGCATAAACTTTTAGCAACTGAAATTCCTGAAATTTCTGGAATAGATTACGGTTATAAAACCTATCCAAATTTTGAACTTGCATTAAATGAAGAAGATGACAAAGAGCTATACTCAATTTATAAAAATAATTCTAATTCTGGAATCTATGAGTGGTATTCTGGAGATGATTTAAGAAAAGTAGAAAATAGATTAGGCCCCAGCGTTATTTCTGCTCTTGTGACAAAATTATCTAGTGGAGTTGAACCATATAAATTAACTTTAGCATTAAGTATAGCTGCAGAAAAAATGGGCGTAACAATACTAAATTCTGAAGTTGAAAATATTAATATTCAGAATAATTCTGTTGATATTTCAACAAATAAAGGCAAAGAAATTACTGGAAAAAATGTTTTGGTATCAGCTGGTCCTTGGAGTTCAAATTTTTCTAAATCATTTGGATTTGATATACCTATTAAACCACTTAAAGGGCAGATATTGAGATTAAAAAGCGATGAAATTTTAGAAAACGGATTTCATTGGGGACCTAATTATGTAACTACAAAGCAAGATGGTTTGATTTGGGCTGGAACTACAGAAGAAGATGTAGGATTTGATGAAAATCCATCTAATTTTGGATTACAGTCAATAATGGAATCATTAATAAGAGTATTTCCTTTTTTAGAAAGTTCAGAACTTGTTCTTCAAACCGCTTGTTTGAGACCATTGGCTATAGATAAATCCCCGATATTATCAAAGTCAGAATATGGGAATCTATATTTGGCTTCAGGAACAGGAAGGCAAGGGATATTATTAGGTCCAGCTATGGGTAAATTGATATTAGACAATATAATGTCCAATAAAACTTATATCTCTATTGAACCTTTTTCACACAAAAGATTTTTGTAAAAATCTATGCCATTGCAGAACTTGCTCTGTAAGCTGTTCTTAAGTCCTGTTCTTCAAATTCTAAAGGCTTTTCTCCAAGTGCATGCTCGTATAAAGCAGCTTTATAAATACCTTCTAGAGTATAAATAATGGAAACAGAAGAAGTTGCACATAGTAGACCTACTGCTATACCCAATGTTCCATTTATAAGCCCAAAAAACCATCCGATTCCAAGGCTAATTACTATTAGAATGATCTGAAAAATCCCAAAACCAAAATTAGCTGCTACTTGGTTACCCCAGGTTTGTTTAAATAAACTAGACGATCTCTTTATAGCTGCTATTGGTCCTAAGTTTTCTGAAACTATTATTGGTACTACAAAAAAAGTCATCATAGCCCAACCAGCTTCTAAAAAGCTTGCAAAAATTTGAGTCATTATTCCTCCAAAACCGCCTCTTTGCCTCCCGTTGGCTTTTATTGCTGCAAAAATCAGCCCCATTATTGTGACAATTATTGACCATAAGAAAATATGATGAATATGTTTGAAAGCATGGCTTAGACCTGATGAAATATTTGGATCTCCTCCTCTTAATCTTTCTAAAGCAGCAGATATCAAGGCCGAGTTAAAAAATACAATTATAAAATTTGCACCAAAAATCAAAATTGCAACTGGCAAAATTGACATTTGTTCCTCATTGTCAGCAGATAAATTTATTGATCCTGTTGAATAAATTAATCCTAATAACCCGATTACAAAAATTGCAGCCATTATAGGAAACAAAACTAGTTCTCTATCTTTTTTTAGTATCTTTACACATGATTTCATTAGCTGAATAGTATTTGAAATATTTCCAAAAAATCCACCATTTACCAAAATGAGCTCCTAAAATAATTGTTTATTCAATTATATTCCTTTTCAATCGTTTTATTCAAGAGTAGCAGTATGCCCTTTTTTTAGTAGATTCCAATCTATTTCGTAGCCTAGCCCTGGCTTTGTAGGCGCAGTAACGAAACCATTGTCAAAATTAATATCTTCAACTAATCCAAACATATTAGCACCTGTACAAGGGAAAAATTCAAAAAATTCACAGTTAGGAACCGCCATTGTTACATGTAAATTAGCTACATTATTTAGTGAATTTCCTCCATGATGAATTTCACATTTCATATTAAACCCTTCAGCTAAATTAGCCAATTTTATCATTGGAGTTATTCCTCCTGTAACTGCAACATCACCTCTCAAGAAATCGGTTGCATATTCAGTTATCCATTCTGCCATGCCATAAAATCTTCCAGGAGCATATTCTGTGGACATAATCGGAATATCTAATTTTTGATGTAATTTTTTGTAGTTGTATATATCTTCTTCAACTAAAGGATCTTCGTACCAATAAAAATTTAATTCTTCTATTGCTCTTCCAACTCGTATGGCATCTTCGTATTGATAAGCCCACATTGAATCTAGCATAAGTTTCATATCATCTCCAACTGCATCTCTTACAGCCTTACAGATTTCAATATCATAACTAGGGTTACCATGAGGATGAATTTTATGAGCAGTCCAACCTTTATTTTTGAAAATTATAGCTTCTTCTGCGTATTCTTCTTTTGTTTCATGAAAAGCAGTTGAAGAGTATACTGGAACTGTTTCTTTACAAGTACCAATCAATCTATGTATGGGTTGATTGGCGATTTTTCCATTTATATCCCATAAACAGATATCTATTGCTCCAATTACATAAGTTGAAACAGATCTATTCATTTTCCATAAATCCGACCATATAGCTCCAATATCTTGTGGATTTCTACCCATAATAATTGGTTTGATAAATTCTATTAACCCTGGAGCAAGATGATCTGCACCTAATCTTGATGATCCCAAAAAAGAATTTCCAGATATTCCTTCATCTGTTTCTACTGTTACTACTCCTAGTTGTACTGTATTTCCAAATTTAGTATGATTATTTGTTTTCCAAGGTTCTGTTTTCCAGTCAAATAACTCAACCTTTACATTTGTAATTTTCATAAGTCTCCATACTTCATTGCTATATTTTTAGTTATCTTATTATAGATTTATATAAACGTAAAATATATATTTCTTTAAAAGACTGCCTATTGCAAGATAATGAAAATTAAAATAATTGATGCAAAAGAATCAAATCAAATCAGTAACTGTTTTGATATTCGTAAAAAAGTTTTTGTAGAAGAACAAGGCGTTCCAGTTGAAGAAGAGCTAGATAATTTTGACGATATATCAATACATGCTTTAGCTTTAATTGATAATAAACCAGTTGCAACAGGTAGGCTTATTCTTTCTAAAAATAAGGTAGCAAAGGTTGGCAGAATGGCTGTTTTAGATAACTTTAGAAGAACAGGAATTGGAAGTAGAGTATTGTTATTTCTTGAAAAAAAAGCTATTGAAAAAAAAAATAGAAGAAATATCACTCCATGCACAAGAATATGTTATGAATTTTTATAAAAATCATGGATATAAAGAAAGAGGAACTGTTTTTCTAGAAGCAGGTATAAAACATATCGAAATGTTTAAAATAATAGAAAAATAATTTTTTGATAACTTATAATTTTGCTGTGCTATCATACTTTATTATATGAATAATTATAAGTGGTTTGCTTTTCTTGCTGTTGCAATTGCTCTGTTTGTTAATGTATCTAGCATGGGAGCAGTTCTAATATCCTTAAAAGAAATTTCTATATACTTTGAGACTTCAATTCATCAAGTATCATGGTTGGTTATTATTCATCTTCTGACAGTTACAGCTATATTACTTCCTGCAGGCTCTATCGCCGATAGGTTTGGTCATAAAAAAGTTCATATGTTTGGATTAGCTTTTTTTATTTTAGGAACCACAATAGGTTTCTTTTCTCCAAATTTCTTTATTTTAATTTTTTCAAGAGTAATTATGGCTATAGGTTCTGGTATGGGACAAGCTGTTGGAGGTGCAATTGTAACTAGTTTGTTTCCAGAAAATGAGAGAGGGAAATCATTAGGACTTATGAGTACAACTGTAGGTTTAGGTCAAACTGTTGGGCCAGTTATTGGAGGAGTTATTGTTTATAACTTTGGATGGCAACTAGTTTATTTATCCTTACTTTTCCCAATGATTTTAGCTTTCATACTAGGTTATTTTTTATTAAGAAAAGATAATTTGAAAACTTCTTTGGAAAAACAAAAATTTGATTATAAAGGCACAGTTTATGGAGTAGGATTTATAATTTTTATTATTTTGGGAATGAAAAATCTAACATTCGAAGATATTTTTTCTAATTTTGCTCTTTTGTTTGTGCTCTTGTCTTTACCTTGCGCTTTGCTTTTCATCTATACAGAAATAAAATCAAGTAATCCTATTCTAAACTTTAAGTTATTTAAAATTAAAGATTTTAGTATTGCTGTAAATACTAGATTTTTTGCTTTTTTAGCTATGTCTGCAAATATGATAATGATGCCAATTTTTCTGACAGGTTTGCTCAATATAAATGAATCCAGAGTTGGATTGATGTTGATTTTTCAATCACTTGGAATGGCTTTTGCAGCAAGTTTAGGAGGCAGGCTTTCAGACAAATTTGGAAGGATGAAATTTATTATTTTTGGTCTTTCGTTGATGATATTTTCTTATATATTTATTTCTCAATTTAATTCATCTACATCAAAATCTTTTATAACACTAATACTATTAATAAGTGGATTGGGTATGGGATTTTGGGGGTCTCCAAATATGGCATTGACCTATAGTTCTCTTGATAAAGGTCTGATAGGATTTGTCTCATCTATTATTAGTTTTATCAGAAACATGGGAAATACGTTTGGTCAAACATTATCTACATTGATTTTGACAGCATTCTTAATGATAGGGGCTAATTATAATGGAGATATTGCAGGATTAAATTCTTTGGATAAGGATTCTATGAATGTTTTCCTTAATGCTTGGAAATTTATTTATTTTATCTCTGTAGTATTTTTACTTATATCTTTAATACCAAATATTTTTCTTGCTCGTTCAAAACAAATATAATTAATTTATGAAAGTTTTTTTTATAATTTTTTATTGTTTATTATTAGTTTCTTGTAATTCAACTAATACAATAGTTGAAACCAATGAAACTATAATGATCTCTGAATTTGAAAAGTCGAATAGCGAACTGGTAAGAACATTTAAAAATGATTATTCATTATGGAAAAACAATAATGATATTGAATATTATGAAGACCTTAGGTTTAATCTAGGGATGTTCGACACATTTGAATTAATGAGAGAATCTCAGTATAGAAAAATGGGAATAGTGACAGATTTATCCACAATTCAAAGTGTTATTGATTCTGGTAAACCCACTTTCTTAGAAGGATGGAGTGAAAGTTGTGTATATTGCAAAATGGGAGAAATTGCTTTAAAAAACTTAAAAAATGAACATTCTGATAATGTAAATTTTTTGATAGTAGATGTTTCTAATAGATATTTGGAAGATGTGACTGATGCATTGATGTTTTACGAAATACTAAGTACCCCTACTTACATAATTTTTGATAAAAATGGAAATGAAATTCACAGATCCGTAGGATATGCAGCTCAAGGGGAAAAATTTTCAAAGATATTATTTGAAAATTATTAATATGATAAAAAAACTTCTTGAAAAAAATAAATTAAGATTAGCTCCAATGGCCGGTGTTACAAACTCACCTTTCAGAGAGATTTGTCTAAAAAATTATGCAGGATTTGTAACAACAGAAGAAATAGATGCAACTTCATTAGTATATAACCAATCAGAAAGAACAAAGGAAATTTCTAATTTTTATGAAAGGGAAAAACCTATCGCTATGCAACTTCTGGGTTGCGATCCTAAAATAATGTCAGAAGCATCTATTATTTTGCAAGATATGGGGGCCGATATAATCGATATAAATATGGGCTGTCCTGTTCCTAAAATAACCAAAAAAGGGAAAGGTGCCGCATTAATGAAAGATATTTTAGAAACATCAAAATTAGTTAAATCAATGAGACTAGTAACTAAACTCCCTTTAACTGCAAAGATTAGAAGTGGTTGGAATGATGAGAATGAAAATGCTTTAGAATTTTCAAAAATGTTAGAAGAAGAAGGTATTGATTCAATAACTGTCCACCCCAGGACAAGGAATCAGAGATATCAAGGGTTATCAAAATGGGAAATTATAAAAAATATAGTTGATGGAATAAAAATCCCTGTTACTGGAAATGGAGATGTAAAGTCATTTGATGATGCTGAAAAAATGCTTCAATTTACTTCCTGCAATTCAGTAATGATAGGGAGAGCTGCAATAGGGAATCCATGGATTTTTAACTTTAATTACCAAAAACTATCTGATAAAAACAAATTAGATAAAATCATTTCAGATATTTTATTTCATATTGAGCTTATGAAAGATTTTTTTTCTGAAAGAAATATCGATTTACAAATTAAGAAACAATTATCTTATTACTCAAAAGGATTCAAGAATTCAAAAGAACTAAGGCTAAAAATTTTTAGATCAGAAGAAAAAATTGATTGCATATTAGAATTTTTCCTTGAGAATTTGCGAGAAACTTTTGAAATGATTGAAACTAATCTTGAAAAAACAAAAGCATAAAAACTTAAACTTACGACCTACAACATCCAAAGTTCTTGGAGCTATATTTTCTATGATAGGTCATTCAAACTTGATGAAAAAAAATTTTCTAGATCTATATGCTGGGACAGGGTCAATAGGGTTGAGATCTTTAGATTTAGGTGTAGAAAATTGTTATTTTGTAGACATCAATCATGAATTTATTAAGTTACTAAAGCAAAAAATAAATAAATTAAATTTTTCTGATAGATCGACAGTAGTAAGAGCTAATTGTGAGAATCAATTAAGTAAGCTAGACAAAGTATTTGATTATATTTTTATTGATCCTCCATATGATCAACTTCCTTTTGAAAAAATTTTTGATCAGTTAATTATTTGTAAACTTACACATAAAAACACTAAGTTATTTTTAGAGCATTCATCTAGAATAAATTTAACTGATGAGTATAAAATATTTAAAAAAATACAAGAAAGAAAGTATGGAGACACTATGATCTCAGTATATACATCTTAAAGAGGAAATTATGGTAAAAAGTATTTATCCTGGAACATTTGATCCAGTAACTAGAGGTCATTTCGATATTGTTGAAAGGGCATCTAAATTATTTGATGAGGTAACTGTTTGCGTTTATTCTGGTTCTATGAAGAATGTTATATTCAATATTGATGAAAGAGTCCATATGATTAATGAAACAGTATCTAAATTAAGCAATGTAAATGTAATAAAATTTAATAAATTAACTGTCAATCTAGCTAAAGACTTAAAAGCCAGTGTAATCATTAGAGGTTTGAGAATAGGTGCTGATTTTGAATATGAAAGAGAAATGGCATTAACTAACAGAGAGATGGACTCAACAATAGATACTGTTTGTTTGATTTCTTCATTGAAATATCAATATGTTAGTTCTAGTAGAGTGAAAGAAATTGCTCATTTGGGAGGAGATGTAAGTTCACTAGTTCCAGATCATGTACTATCTCCTTTTATGGAAAGAATAAAAAAATCTGCATAAAAAACTAAAGTATTTTTATGTATCAATGAAATAGAATTTATTTATATGGAGGAAATATGAATATTATTGAAGAACTAAAAGGCTTAGAAAAATTAATAGGTGATTCTAATTCACTGATACCAGGAAAAGGTTTAGATAAATCTAAGGCTACAGAAATTATAAATCAAGTTATTTCGGGTTTACCAACTGAGCTTGATGAAGCAGGAATGGTTTCAAGGCAAAAAGAAGCTATCATTGACCAAGCTGATAAAGAAGCTGCAAGAATTAGAAATTATGCAGATGAAGAAGCATCTACAATGAGAGAAATTGCTAAAAGAGATGCTGCAGAAATATTGTCTGATGCTGAAGAAAAAGCAGAAGCTATGATTCAAGAAACCTCCATAGTAGAAGGTGCAAATAGAAAGTCTGAAGAAATTTTGAATGATGCACAATCTCAATCAGAAGGTATTATCCTAAACGCTCAGCAAGAATCAAGCAGGATGCTTGAAGAATCCGAGCAAATTTCTGCAGACAGAAGAGACGGAGCAGATAATTATGCTAAAGAAGTTTTGTATGCTTTAGAGGAAAGGATATCAACTATTTTGAGTCAGGTAAGAAGTGGACTAGATTTATTAGATGACCCTGCAGAAAATGAGAATATAACAATGGAGCAAAACTAATAAGTTTATCTTCCATAATCGTCATCTAGCCTTTCTATATCATCTTCATCTATGTAGTCACCTATTTGAACCTCAATAATTTCTAGAGGATCTATCTCTGAGATATTTTCTATACGGTGAGCTATAGTTCTTGGAACACTTGCAGATTCGCCCTTCCCTAAGACAACTTGTTCATCTCCAATAGTTACCTTTGCTGTTCCTCTTGCAATTACCCATTCTTCGTCTCTGTGCTTGTGAGTCTGAAGAGAAAGTCTATTTTTAGGTTTAATAGTTAACCGTTTTGATTGATATCCAGGTCCTTTACATAGGATTTCAAAGCTTCCCCATGGTCTTTCTGTCTTTGAGTCCTTTTTATTTGAACCAAAATTTATTGGATTTTGTACCATTTTAAATTTTCTTTATTTTTATGATAAATTATTTTTTTATGATAAAGTTTTTCTAAGTAATTGAATATTAGGAGTTTAGATGAATCGACTTAAAAATAAGGTTTCTATTATTACTGGAGGAGCATCTGGTATTGGAGAAGCAATTTCTAAGATTTTTTTTGAAGAAGGATCTAAAGTATGTGTAATTGATAATAATTTAGAAAAATTGAAATCTTTAGAAAAAAAAATAAACTCTAATAGTAATTTGATTACTTTTAATTTTGATGTTTCAGATGAAGAAAAATGGAAAAACTGTGTTAGTACAACCTTAAGAAAATGGAAAAAAATAGATGTACTGGTAAATAATGCAGGAATGTCATTGAGATCGAATTTTGAAGAAATGAAAAAAAATGAATGGGATAAAGTTTTTTCTGTAAACTCTACTGCAGTTATGTTAGGAACTCAGAATGTTATATCTAATATGAAGCAAAACCGCTCTGGGTCTATTATTAATGTTTCTTCTATTTTTGGATTAATTGGTAGCGCAAGAAGCTCTACTGCTTATCATGCATCAAAGGGATCTTCTAGAATATTTACCAAAACAATCGCTGCTCAATATGGAAAATATAATATTAGATCAAATTCTATACATCCAGGATTTACAGATACTCCTATGACAGAAGATATCCATTCTATAGATGAAGTTCGGAATGAAAGATTAGCCATGACTCCAATGGGGAGATTAGGTACTCCAGAAGATATTGCATATGGTGCTCTTTATTTAGCTTCGGATGAATCCTCTTGGGTTACGGGTTCTGAATTAGTTATTGACGGTGGTGAAACCTGTTGGTAAATACTACTTTTTCCATTCTGACTTCAATATTGAAAAATAAATAATATCTCTTCTTTTATTTTGTGCTATCGCATGCTTTCGAAAGATCCCTTCTTTAGTCATTCCTATTTTTTTCATCACACCCTGAGATGGAGTGTTTCTTAAGTCAGTTTGAGCAAATATTTTTTCTAAACCTAGATCCTCAAAACCATATTCTATTACTCTAGCAACGGCTTCTGGGATTATTCCTTTCCCCCAATAATTTTTTGAAAGTGAATAACCAATTTCAGCTCTTTTCTCTTTCATTTCTATGTATAAGCCTACTCCTCCAATCATTTTTTTATCTAAAATAATAGAAAATCTTGCATGTTCTTCCCAAGGGGAATTAATTGCTTTGGTTACAAATTCTTTTACACTTTCTTTAGTATGAAAGTCTAAGAATCTATGCCATTCTTTATCGATAGAATAATTTTGAATAATTTCTAAATCCTGGATTTCTATTGGCCTTAGAGTTAACCTTTTTGTTTGTATATATTCTGGTTTTTTTATGTTCATAATAATTAAATTTTAATTGTTAAAAATAATAATATTAGATATTAAAGTAAATATGAATTGAAAATCTAGTAAAGCTTATTCAAAAAAAAGTTATAAAATTACATAATACAAAATAAAAGAAATTCAATTTATGGAAAACCTCTCTGAAGATCGAATCATAAAAGATAGAATAGAAAAACTCGAAAAGATTAAAAACTTAAATATTGATCCATACCCAAGTCGGTGGGATAGTGAAAGAAAATTAATAGGAGATATTTTAGATTTATTCATAGATAGTGAAGATTCAGATAAAAATATATCTAATGATAATTTTTCTATATCTGGAAGAATTATGGCCAAAAGAGGCATGGGTAAAGTTGTATTTATGGACCTAAAAGATCAATCCGGGAAAATACAACTGCATTACAAAGATGAAGAAAATGATATTTCTAAAGAATTTTTGGATCTTTTAGATATTGGAGATATTATTGGCGTTGATGGCTCTCTATTTAGGACTAGGCGTGGAGAAATTACTTTAGATCTCAAAAAAATAGCTTTGCTTACAAAAGCAATAAGACCTTTACCTGATAAATGGTCAGGTCTTAAGGATAGCGAAATCAGATATAGACAAAGATATTTAGACCTGATTTCAAATGATGAATCAAAAGATATAGCAATAAAAAGATCTAAAATAGTTTCATCTGTAAGAAATTTTATGAATAAAAGAGGTTTTCTTGAGGTTGAAACACCTATACTAGTAGATATTCCTGCAGGAGGTAGAGCAATACCTTTTGAAACATTTCACAATACTTTAGATAAAAATTTATTTTTACGAATAGCTACAGAATTACATCTGAAAAAACTTATCGTTGGAGGAATTGAAAAAGTTTATGAAATTGGGAGATTATTTAGAAATGAAGGTATAGATCATGATCATAACCCTGAGTTTACTACGATGGAATCATATGAGTCTTATGAGGACTATAATACGGTCATGGAAATGGTTGAAAACCTTGTTTCATTTGTCGCAAAAGAAGTAAATGGAACCACTAAAATTCGAATTTCAGAAGATAAATATATTGATTTAGCTCCTCCTTGGGACAGAATAGATTTAAGAGATACGATAATAAAAAATACAGGTATTGATTTTCTAGAATTTAAGACAAGCGATTTATTATCACAAAAAATGATTGAAAAAGGTTATGTTGCTGATCCGAAAGAAGCTTGGGGTGTTCTATTAGATCGACTAATTTCTCAAGGCGTTGAAACAAAATTAATCAAGCCAACATTTCTACTAGATTATCCTATAGAAATGTCCCCTTTGGCTAAATTAAAACCAGGTTCTAAGGAAATTGTTGAAAGATTTGAAGCCTTTGTTCTTGGCCATGAATTAGCCAATGCTTTTTCAGAACTAAATGATCCAATAGATCAAAGAAACAGATTTATTGAGCAGGAAAATCTTAGAAAAAATGTAGGAGATCAAGAAGCAGACAGACTTGATGAAGACTTTTTAGTTTCTATAGAGCACGGAATGCCTCCAACAGGAGGGCTTGGTATTGGAATAGACAGACTTGTAATGTTATTAACTGAGCAAGATCAAATAAGGGAAGTTTTATTATTTCCTCAGTTGAGGTCGAGAGAATAGTGTTAGATATAAAAAAAATTATCGAAAATAAAAAATTATATTCTGAAGCTCTTTCTAACAGAGGTTATGATGTTTCAAATTTGGATGAAATTATTTCTTTAAGCGATTCAAGAAGTTCTTTGATTACTGAAGGGGATAAAAAAAGAGCTCAAAGAAATGAAATGTCAAAAACAATTGGTAATGAGAAAAGAAAACCTACTCAAGAAGAAACTTCATTTATAAAAAATCTTTCAGAAGAATTGAAAAATATTGATAACGATTTAAACAGAATTAATGAAACTATCAGAGCTATTATGCTAGAAATTCCTAATATACCTCATGATTCAGTGCCAGTTGGAAAAGATGACTCTGCAAATATAGAAATAGATATTAGAGGTTCTCTTAGAGAAGAAGAATATATAATCCCTCATTGGGATATTGGACCAGAAAAAAATATTCTAGATTTAGAAGCTGGAGCAAATATTTCTGGCGCTAGATTCTTTGTTCTCAAAGAAAAAGGAGCGAGGTTGCATAGAGCTCTAATGAATTGGATGGTTGATACTCATACTGATGAATTTGGTTATTCGGAAATTGATCCTCCTTACTTAGTTAAAGAAGAAACCATGATAGGTTCAGGAAACTTGCCTAAATTTAGGGACAATTTATATAGGGACGAAGAAACTGATTTATGGCTAATACCAACAGCTGAAGTTTCTTTAAATGCATTGCATCAAGGTAATATAATACCACCCGAAAAACTGCCATTAAGTTATGTTGCAAGGACTCCAAGTTTTAGAAAAGAACATACTTCTGCAGGTAGAGATATCAGAGGAATCAAAAGAGTTCATCAATTTTTTAAAGTAGAAATGTTTAAGTTTGTGGAACCTGAAAATTCAATGAACGATTTAAATAAAATGATTGAGCATGCGAGGACTTTATGTGATAGGTTGGGACTAGCCTCAAAATTGATTCAATTATCCACAGGTGATATTGGCTTTCAATCAGGAATAACTTACGATATAGAGGTATGGGCAGCTGGTTCAAAAGAGTGGCTTGAAGTATCTTCAATTTCTAATTGTTTTGATTTTCAAACCAGAAGAAATAATACTAGATATAAGCAAACTCAATCATCACCTACTTCATTTCCTCACACATTAAATGGATCAGGATTAGCCTTGCCTAGGATATGGGTTGCTATAATTGAAAATGGTCAACAACCCGATGGTACCATCGTTATTCCAGATGTTCTCGTCCCTTACACTGGATTTGAGTCCATTTAGTTTTCTCTTATGTAATTAATTTTTTTGGAACCTTCAAAAGACCTTTGGTATTGAACTGGCCATTTTTCGATTTGACCTTCTGCATATAGACTCCAATATGGATTTCTTAATAGTTCTCTACCCAAGAAGATAACATCTGCTTCACCTTTAGCTAATATTTCTTCTGCATGTTTTTTTTCAGTAATTAATCCTACTGTTCCAGTAAGTATTTCTGCTTTTTCTTTTATGTTTTTAGATAAAGGAACTTGATATCCAGGAGCTAGCTCTATTTTTTGATCGGAATAATTTCCTCCAGATGAACAATCTATCATGTCAACTCCAACATCCTTTAGTTTTTTAGATAACTTGACAGAAGATTCAATATCCCATCCATCATCATGATATTCAGTAACAGAAAGTCTTGCTATAAGAGGTATATTCTCACCAATTGCTTTTCTTATTTCCTTTGCAATTTCAACACCAAAAATTGTTCTATTGTCAAAGTTTCCTCCATATTCATCTTCTCTGGTATTTGATATAGGAGAAAAAAATTCATGTGCTAAATAACCATGTGCCAAATGTAGTTCAATGCATTGAAATCCCGCTTCTACAGATCTTTGAGCACCCAAAACGAATTTATTTATTATATTTTTTACTTCATCATTAGATATCTCTTCTGGGACTTGAGATTCTTCATCAAAGGCTATTGCACTAGGCCCTTTTGGCACCCATCCTCCATCTTCTGACAATATTTTACCTCTTCCTTGCCAAGGTCTTTTTGTTGATGCTTTTCTTCCAGCATGAGCTATTTGTATTGCAGGCGTAGAACCTTGTGAAATTATAAAATCAGTAATCTCTTTTAATCCAGAAATATGTTCATCTTTCCATATTCCAAGATCCCAAGGACTTATTCTACCTTCAGGTTCGACTGCAGCTGCTTCAGTCATAACTAAACCTGCGCCTCCAACAGCACGAGAACCTAAGTGAACCATATGCCAATTGTTAGAGAATCCATCTTCGGAAGAATATTGACACATTGGTGATACCCAGGCTCTATTTCTTATAGTTTCTTCTCTAATTTTTATTGGTTCAAATAACTTACTCATTTTTATACTCCATTATATTTTTCCATCGCTGTTTTTGTTCCATCTTCAATAATACTTATGCAAGCTTCTGCAGCTTCGATGCAACTATCGTTAACTAAATCAAAGTTGTTTACCTTTGAAAGAACAAATTTAATTTGATCTTCATTCTCATGAGGCTTGCCTACTCCTATTTTGAGTCTTAAAAATTCTTCTGTTCCGGTGTGGTTTATGATTGAATTTAATCCGTTATGACCTCCGCTGCTTCCTTTTCTTCGAATTCTCAATCTTCCCTCATCAAGCCTAATATCATCTGAAATAACAATAGTTTTATCCAGTGAAAATTTTTCTTTTTGAAGCAGGTCTTTCATAGCTATACCTGAGTTATTTACATATGTTGAAGGATAAATAAGATATACACTGAAGTTCTCAAAATCTAATCGAACTTCGAAATGGTTTTTCTCATTCTTTTCATATTGTTTATTACCTGAAAATTTTTTTTGTAAAATATCTAAAACCCACCAAGGAACATTATGTTTTGTTTTTTCGTATTTTTTATCGGGATTTCCAAGACCCAAAATTAACCAATTATTCATATTTTTCTCTAGCTAGAAATCAGAGCTAAAAAACCTGATATATCTATTATTTCTACATTATTATTTTGAGCATCTTCTAATTTTGATCCAGGATTTGATCCTAAAATCAAATGATTTGTTTTAGATGATACTTTGCTAGTAACTTTTCCACCATTATCTTTTATTATATTTTCAATATCATTCCTGTTATATTTATCAAAAGAACCTGTGACCACAAATGTCTTTCCTTCGAGTATATTTGATGAAGATTCTTTTTCTGTTATTTTTGTTCCAATATTAAGATTTATAAATTTCTCAATAAGATCTATATTTTTATCTTCTTTGAACCAGGCAATTATTTTTTCTGCGACTATTGGTCCTATTCCATCAATATTTTCTAAAAAATCTCTAAATTTTTTTTGATCTTCTGAGTATTTTTTTATTTCTATAAGATTTGAAATTCTATCTGTAATTAATTCTGCAATTTCTACTCCTACCCCTTCAATTCCAAATGATGTCAGTAAATTACTAAAAGATTTTTTTTTGGAGTTTTCTATACTTTCTAAAAGTTTTTCAACACTTAACTCTCCAAAACCTTCCATGCCTAATAATTCATTTTTTTTATCTTTGAGTGAATAAATTTCATCAAGACTTGTGATAAGTTTTTCGTTGAACAAAATACTGCAAATTCTAGATCCTAAACCTTCAATATCCATACAATTTTTCGAAGCAAAATATTGTAGAAGTCTTTCAAACTTATTTGGACAGGATGAGTCTATGCATCTTACAGATACTTCATCTTCTGAGTGAAGCAGTTCGCTATTACATGGATCAGGACAAAATTTTGGAAAGCTAAATTTCTTTGAATCTGAATCTCTTTTGTTTTTTTCTGAAACCTTCAATATTTGAGGAATAACTTCACCTGCTCTTTGTAATTCTACAAGGTCCATTTCTCTTATATCTTTTCTTTCAATTTCATCTCTATTGTGAAGAGTTGCTCTACTTATTTTTACTCCATCTATATATGCAGGTTCTAGCTCAGCCCATGGAGTTAGAACTCCAGTTCTTCCAACATTGAAGTTGATTTTTTTTATTATTGTTTCAACTATTTCAGGAGGGAATTTATAAGCAGTAGCCCATTTTGGAGTTCTGCCTGTACTCCCTAGTTTGTTTTGAATTTCAGTATTATCTATTTTTATTACGATGCCGTCTGTCCCATAATCTAAATCAAATCTACTTTTAGACCATTCTTCTATGTATTCAAATAATTCTTTTTTATTATTTATTTTTTTATAATTTTGATTAGTTCTAAATCCTAACTTTTTCATTTTATTCAAAGATTCATGTTGAGAATCAAATATCTCTTCACCATCTAAGTCGTATAAGCTGTAGAAAAAAATATCCAAAGGTCTCTTAGCGGTTTCTCTTGGGTCCAACTGTCTAACTGAACCAGATGCTGCATTTCTAGGGTTAGAAAATGTACTTAATCCACCTGATTCTCTTTCATAATTAAAATTATTAAATTTAGAATTTGGAAAGTAGATTTCTCCTCTAACCTCTATACCGTTAGTTTCTTCTATTGAAAGTGGAATTGATCTAATAGTTTTGACATTATTTGTTATATCTTCTCCTTCTACTCCATTCCCTCTTGTAGCTCCTTGAAACATTTTTCCATCTTCATATTTTACTGAAACTGCTAAGCCGTCTATTTTTAGTTCACAAACTAGTGGAAATATATCTTGGCTTGCAGCCTTAGAAGTTTTTTCTATCCAATCTTCCATTTCTTCTGTTCCAAAAACATTAGATAAACTTAACATTGGTATTGTGTGAGTAACTTGATTAAACTCTAGGGCAGGGTCAGATCCAACTCTTTGAGTTGGAGATTCTGAAGTTATTAATTCAGGATTGTTTTTTTCAAGTTCTAAAAGCTTAGAGAACTTTTTATCATATTCAAAATCCGATAAAGAAGGTGTCTCTTCAATATAATATTCTTTATTAGCTTGATTTAGCTCTTTTCTAAGAATTTCTATCTGGTTGTTAATTTCTTTAGAAGTCATAAAAAATATAAATTGTTCATATTCAAATTATAGATTTTATTAGTTTCTATTACTACATTCTTATCTTATTTATTGGCAAAGATCTGCAGTTTGAGAATAACCTGAATTTTGATAGTTTTCCCATATATATTCCTCTATAAAATGTTCAATTCCAAAATAGAAAAAATCAAACATTGGATATTGATCATATATGTTTTCAGAATTTCCTGTGTACAACATAGTTATACTAGGATCATTACATGAAGATGGAGATGTTACCTTAAAGAATTCAGAAAGATCTCTACCAGTTGCAGAATCGTATACTGGATTATTGAATTCATCAGTAACATTTACTCTGTACCAATCAGAATCTGTTATATTTCCATCTCCGTCAAAATCTTTAATCAACATTGGCATATTATGTGATGATTTTATTTTTAATGATCCAGGGTCGTTATATATAGTTGTTGATGAGAAATAGCTGGTTGAAAACTTTGAAATATCTAGGTTGGTATTATAAGCAAAATGAAGAACATTATTCTCATCTATCAATTCACTTCCATTATTAATTATAACTATTTCAGGAGTTGCTTTTTTCCAAAATTGCCAAGGCTGAACAGACCCATTTGAAACTGAAACAACCTCATAATTAGTTATAATTGCATCTCTTCCATCTTTACATTTAGGACTAAATTTTTCTTCAGAAAAACCAATATCACTGCCATATCGACAAATGACAAATGAACTAAATTCATCGGTTATATTTCCATCATTATTAGAATCTCTAACTGTTTTACCTTCAATACCTTTTATAGTTACTACTTTTTCAGGCTCAAAATTTTCAATTTTACCTGCCATTTTTCCAATAGGATTTTCCATAGGGAATTCTAATTCTGTAGAGTTAAATGCTTGATATTCTCCAGTAAATACAGGAGCAGGTGTAGCTGTAGGTCTTGGGGTAGGAGTTGGAAAAGGAGTAGCTGTAGGCATTATTGGACTAGGAGTAGGAGTGATACCAGGTCTTGGAGTAGGAGTCATTGTAGGAGTAGGAGTCATTGTAGGAGTTGCAGTAGGAGTAGGAGTAAGCGTTGGTGTTGGCGTTATAGTAGGCGTTGCAGTAATTTCTACCTCAATTAATCTTGCTGATTTTAACTGCCGTATTTCATTATTCTTAATTGCAAGCTGTGCATTTAATGATTTAGAAATACCATAAATTTGCTGATTTAAGCTTTCAGTTTCTAAATTATATTTTTCTGTAAGGTTACTAATTTCTTCAATCAAGCTTTCATTT
>PAOY01000005.1 GCA_002710135.1 Dehalococcoidia bacterium
TGGTCAGGTGTTTTTAAGAGCTAACCCTGAAGATTTTGAAAATTGTGAAGCTATGGGATTAGATGATTGGTCTTTCGAAGATTGCTTAAGATATTATAAGAAACTTGAAAATGACTTAGATTTTAAAAATGAATTTCATGGAAATGATGGTCCTATTCCTGTCAAGCGACACTCTCTTGATTCATTGTTACAAGATCAGAAAACTTTTTATAAAACAGTTCAAGACATGGGATTCCCAACTACAAATGATCATAATATGCCATTTTCTGAAGGGGTTGGTCCTCTCCCATTAAATAATGTAGATGGAGTAAGATGGAGTACAGGCATATCATATGTAATCCCAGCATTATTTAGAGAAAATTTAACTGTTTTATCAAATTCAATTTGTAAAAAAATTATTATTAAAGATGGTATTCAAAGTGGTGTGATTTTACAAAATGAAGAAACATATCATGCTAATGAAGTTATTGTTTCTGCAGGAGCGGTAGAAAGCCCTAAATTATTATTAAATTCTGGGATTGGTAATAAAGAAGACATTTCAAGTATTGGCTTAGAACATCATCATCAATTAAAAGGAGTTGGTAAAAACTTAAGAGATCATCCTGCAGTAGAATTAGTATGGAAATCCAGTGAAAAGCTTTTAGATCAATTAACGGATGTTGGAGCACAAAAAGTTGCATTAAGGTACTCCTCACAAGAGTCACGCGATAGGTTGGACATGATATCCGTAATGAGATTTCAACCAGGAGGAATTTCGAAAGATGACCTTCATTTTAGAAGTTCAGATTTTGGCGAATCAAGAATTGCAATAACTACAGGTTTATTCCTTGCAAAGAGTCATGGAGAGCTTACTTTAGATTCAACAAATCCATCAGAGAAACCAAAAATAAATTACAATTACCTCAGCAATGAATATGATGTTAAGAGATTGATTGAAGGTGTAAAATTTAATTATGAAATTGCAAGAAACTCAAACTTTGATAATTTCAGAGGAGAGTTAATAGAACCAATCCCTGAATCACTTGAAGATCAAAGTATATTAATCAATTGGATTAAGTCTAAAGTTCACACTATGCATCATATATCTGGAACTTGTAAAATGGGTAAAGAGTCAGATGAGATGGCAGTTGTTGATAAATATGGAAAAGTTCATGGAATTGAAGGCTTAAGAGTAGTTGATTGCTCAATTATGCCTGATTGTGTTAGAGCAAATACTAATGCTACAGCAATAATGATTGGAGAGAAAATATCTGATCATATTAAAAATGGGAATTAATAATATGGAAGCTAAAGAATTAAGAGAATTAGCAAGAACTGGAAAAAATTTTACCACATCTGGTCTAGCAAAAGGGCATGTTCAAACAAACGTAGTTATACTCCCAAAAGCTCATGCTTTTGACTTCACTTTGTTTTGTATAAGAAACCCAAAGCCTTGTCCTATAGTAGAGGTTTTTGACCCAGGAGAGTTTGTTTCATCAATTGCAGAAGATTCAGATATTAGGACGGATATACCTGAGTATAAAATTTTTAGAAATGGTATTTTCTCTGAATTGTCTACAGATATCAAAAATATTTGGAGAAGTGACTTTGTAGTTTTTCTCCTAGGATGCTCATTCACTTTTGAAAATGAATTAGTAAAGAATGGTATTGAATTACCATATTTTACTAATAAAAAAAATGTACCAATGTTTATAACCTCTTTAGATACCAAAAAGGCAGGTAACTTTTCAGGGAAATTAGTTGTAACTCAAAGATGGATCAAAAAAGATAAGATAGTAAAAGCAGTTCAATCTACAAGTCGATTCCCAAATCAACATGGAACTCCAATTCATATAGGGAATTCTGAAGAAATAGGAATAAAAGATCCTTATAAGCCTGACTTTGGAGATCCATGGATTCCTAAGAATCCAAAAGATTATACCCCTATGTACTGGGCATGTGGAGTTACCCCCCAGCTTGCTCTTGAGGCAGCCAAAATAGATATTTCAATTACTCACTCTCCAGGGAAAATGTTTGTTACAGATCTCAAAGATGAAGATATGGCAGTAATTTAGTGGAATTTAATAAAATTGAAAGAATAATTCTAGAAGATGACAGCAGAGGAATGTTATCTTTGTATAAAAAAATTAACAAAGGTTTTATAAAAAGATCATCCGAAATTATATTAAATACTAAAGGTAAAATTTTTATTACATCTGGGTTCTACATATTAAATTCTAAGGCACCTGAAACAGATGGTCCTCCAGGAACAATTGCATTGGCTAAAACATTAAGAGATTTAGGACATGAGGTTTTTATAATAACTGATAAATTTTCAATAGAAATTTTTAAGGGTATGTATTCTAATGAAAATGTTTTAGAATTTCCCGTTCTAAGTCATGTTGAATCTAATTTACACTCAAATAATCTAATCAAACAATTTGATCCAAGACTTATTATTTCAATTGAAAGAGCTGGATTATCAGCTGATGGTAAATATAAAAACTTCAAGGGTGTAGATTTTTCTTCATATAACGCAAAAATTGATTATTTATTTGAACAGATTCCTAATTCTATAGGAATTGGTGACGGCGGAAACGAAATTGGAATGGGCAATTACAAGGAAGAAATTTTAGAATTAGATATTCATCCTGATCCTTCAACAATAACGGCTTCAGAAAGTATAATTGCGACTACTTCTAACTGGGGGGCATACGGATTAATCGCAGGGATTTCATTAATCAAAAAATATAATTACTTACCATCAGTTCAAGAGGGTAAGGATATGATTGAAGAATGTGTTCGTTTAGGAGCAGTAGAAGGTTTGTCTGGCGATAAGAAGCCTTGGGTAGATGGTAGATCTTTGGAACAGGATCAAATTTGCTTACAAAAACTTAATCTTCTCTTTTAGGCTTCTTAATCAAAGTTTCTTTTACAAAAAATCTAAGGAAAAATATTCCTATAAGAGCAATAAAACCACTTGAGTAACTTGCTACAGCTAAAGAAAAAGAGTTTGCGATTAATCCCATAACTGTAGGACCTGCAGCTCCTCCTCCATCAGAAATTAGTCTCCATATGCCCAAAAACCCCCCTTTATTATCTGTCGGGGATAAATCAGAACCTAGAGTAAGCACTAAACCACTAGAAATTCCGTTTCCTACTCCCGATAGAATTGAGGCACATATCAAAGTTGAATAGCTGGTTAGAAAAAGAATTGGAGAATTTATAGTTCCTATTAGTACTAATGAAAAACCTAATATGGCAAAAGCTGGAATACCAGTAAATCTCCTTCCAAATCTATCCATTATAAAACCTGATATTGGAAACATTAGTGAATCAACAGCGAAACTCAATGTTGTAATATATCCTATTTCATCTTTTCTTAATCCAATATTATCTCCCCATAATGGTATTACTATTTCTCTGCTTGCTCTTAGAAACTGTAAAGCTATTGCTGCTACACCAGCAGTCAAGTATGCATTTTTATGGTCAAGGAATGTATTTTTGAAATCATCCAAATATCCATCTTTAGTTTTTCTTTCAGAAAGCTCGTAATCTATAGAAGTTCTAAGAATAAGAAAAAGTGTAATTAGAGCAATTCCACCTTGTAGAAAAAAAGGAGCTCTAATAGAAACAAACTCTGCTAATATTCCTCCTAATAAGGGTCCTGCAATAGTAGCAATTCTACCTAATCCTCCAAAAAGACTTAATGCTTTCCCTCTAGACTCATTAGGAATTACTGATGCTATATAAGCATGTCTTGAAATTGACCATAGAGCAAAACTTGCACCAGCCAATAACCTAGAAAATAATAAAATGCTAAAACTTCCACTAAATCCAGCAATTATGGCGCTTACTCCAAACAAAATAACGCCAGCTATCATTGTTCTATTCAATCCAAATCTGTTAATTAATATTCCTGCAGGTACATCAAAACCCATTGTGCCAAAATGTCTTGCAGCAATTGCAAATCCTACAAGTAGATCTCCAGATTGAAATGTGTCTCTTGCAAAAATAGGCAGTACGGGTATTAGAACTCCTTGTCCCATTGACAAAAGAAAACTAGGAGCATAAACACTCCAAATTATGGATTTTATTGAGAATTTTTCTTTATTCAAAATTTTTTATGAGTTTTTTGTATAACCCCATTCATCAACAATTCTTGTTGAATGATTTATGTTGTTATGTGTAGTAAATTCTAATGTGTTACCATCCATATCTTGGATATAAATAGCCCTTTGACCATCGTGTCGAATTTGTTTATTAGTAACTTCATATTCTGATTTTTCTAATATTTCTTCAGTCTCATCAAAATTCTCAACCTCAAAAGCTACATGGAAATTTGGCATTTCATTACCTGGACCTTCTTGAGGTTCAATTAAGTGAACCATAGTCCCATCTGAAGTTTTTGACCAAATTACATGTTTTTCATCAACCATAGATGGTATTACTTTTAGTCCCAAAAAGTCCATATATAAACTAAAAGATTTTTTTCTATCATTTATTGGAATTCCAACATGATTAATTTTTTTGATTTTTATCCTAGCTAGTTCAGTCATCTAGTCCCTCTATTTTTTGTTTATTCTACTTCAACAATGATTTCGATTTCTACAGCCATGTTATTTGGTAGTGAACCCATCCCAACAGCAGATCTAGCATGTCTTCCTTTTTCACCAAAAATTTCTACAAAAAAATCTGAGCATCCATTAATTACTTTAGGATGATCTATGAAATTTGATTCCGCATTTACCATTCCAAATACTTTTACAATTTTTACAACTTTTTCAAGAGACCCTAGATAAGCGTTCATAGCTGATAACAAATTAATAGCTGTATTCCTAGATAGTTCGTAAGCTTCCTCGGCACTAATATCAGATCCTACTTTGCCTGTGATGAAGTTTCCTGATTCATCTCTTGGTCCTTGCCCAGATAGATAAATTAGGTTTCCTGTTTGTTGAACGGGTATATAATTTGCTACTGGGGTAGGTGGTGATTTTAATTCAATTCCTAATTCTTTTAGTTTTTCTTCTATACTCACTTTTTTCTCCTTTATTTATTTTTTTTATTTTGGCTCAGTCATACTTAATGGTTCTAAAATTTCATCCAGCTCACCTGAGGTAAGTTTAGTTTCCCTCATTGCAACTTCTTTTATCGTTTCACCAGATTCAGAAGCTTTATGTGCTATGTCTGCTGCTTTATCATATCCTATTTTGGGAGCTAATGCAGTACATATTGCTAATCCTTGGTTTACCATTTGAGGTCCTTTTTCAGTAGCAATAAGTCCTTCAATGCATTGTTCAGAAAAATTCCTACTACCGGTAGATAAAATTTCTATTGATTCTAACAGGTTATGAGCAGCAACAGGCATCATAACATTTAATTCAAAATTACCACTTTGCCCAGCTATGCTAACAGTTTGATCATTTCCCATAACTTGTGCACATATCATAGTAATTGATTCTGCTATTACAGGGTTAACCTTTCCTGGCATTATTGATGATCCTGGTTGAACTTCTGGTAGAGCAATTTCGCCTATCCCGGCTCTTGGCCCTGATCCCAGCCACCTTATATCATTAGCAATTTTCATTAGACTTACTGCATAGCTTCTTACATTTCCAGAAGCAGAAACGATTCCATCAATAGTTGACTGAGACTGGAAATGGTTATCTGTTTCTTTGAAATTTATATTAGTTTTTTCACCTATCCTTCTGATTACTTGACCACAAAATTCAGGATTCATTCCAATCCCTGTCCCTACAGCAGTTCCTCCAAGTGCCAAAACTGAAAGCTCATCCAATGCTGATTCTATTTTTCTGATAGAGTTTTTTAACTGGCCACAGTATCCCTTAAATTCTTGCCCTAACCTTATTGGTGTAGCATCCTGTAAATGGGTTCGTCCTGTTTTTACAATTTCCCAAAATTCTTTTGACTTTTTTTCTAATGAAGATTCTAATATTTTCATTGATGGTATTAGATCATCCTTTATTGAAATTGCTGCTGCAATATGAATAGCTGTTGGTATTACATCATTTGAGGATTGCCCTTTGTTTACATGATCATTTGGGTGAACGGGATCTCTTGAGCCTATTTTACCTCCAAGTTTTGAAATTGATAAATTTGATATGACCTCATTTACATTCATATTTGTGGATGTTCCTGAGCCAGTTTGAAAAATATCAACTACGAAACTTTCGTCATGCTCTCCGTCAATAACCTCTTGAGCAGAATTGATAATTGCATCTGCTAATTTTTTATCTATCAGTCCTAGATCTAGATTTGTCTCTGCAGCAGATTGCTTTATTAGACCTAAAGATTTTATAAAAGATCTACCAAACCGTAGATTTGAAATAGGGAAATTAAGTTGAGCTCTTCTTGTATTCCCTCCATAGAGTGCCTCAGAAGGAACTTCTAGTTCTCCCATAGAATCTTTTTCTAATCTCATATTCATAAAAATACTCCTAAAGATTTATTTATGCCTTTTGTCATATTCTTCAAATGTTTTTGCAGCTGCAGCAAGTGAGTTGACCGCAGTAGGATAGCCTCCATAAAAAAGCATTTGAGTAATTAATTCTACTATCTCTTCTTTACTCCATCCATAGTTTAGAGCCCCTGTAATGTGCCCAGGTAGTTGGTTTGGTTTATCCAAAACAATCAATGCTGCGATTGTGCATAATGAGCGTATTTTTGCATCAAGTTTTGGTCTTTGGTAAATATGTCCAAATAGTGTTGCATTTATCAGATCAAAAGCTTCTTCTGTGCTTTTAGCAACATCTGGTGTCCCTGGATCTCCATCATAATACCATTCTCTCCATTCTTTTGCTTTTTCAAGAAGTTCTTCATAACTTTTCATAATTAATTTACCCCTTTCAGATCTGTTTTGTACGGTTTATACACTCCTATCAATAATGCGATCAGAGTTATTAAACTTGATAACCAAAATATAGCATTAATTCCAAAACTATTTACTACTATTCCTGATATAGCAGGACCTAAAAACATACCTATTGCATAATATGCTTGATACGCCCCCATCGCTAAACCTCTAGAGTTATCTTCAAAGCTAAATAATATAAGTGTTATTGTTAACGTATATAGAATTCCTCTCCCAAATCCAGAAACGAATTGTAATCCAGCAATTATTGAAAGATTTTCCATATAAGAAATAAAAACTAAACTAAATATCATGCAAGAAGAGCCTAAAATCATAGATCTTCTAATTCCCATTTTACTAATAAACCAGGCCGAAAATGCCATACCTAAAATACCTCCTAATTGAGACAATGTGGCAATATCTCCTATATTTGTTTTGCTACCTCCAATGTTTTCTATCAGAATTGGCAAGAAGCCAAAGTTTACTCCAAAGGTTACAAAGTGAAATCCTATGGCAACTACAGATATTCTTAATAGAACGTTATTTTTTAATATTCTTATTATTCTTTTTTTATCTATAGTGACTTTTTTAGGCTTTTCATTTTTTGCCCAAAATAAAATCACCATTCCTAGAATGCTAACAATTAGGGATGCTAAAAAAGGTGTTTTATCTCCATATGAATCTGAAAGTCTTCCACTAAGAAGAGTTGAAAGTGTAATAGCAATTCCGTTTATTCCCATCATAAAAGAACTAGCATAATGTAATAGTTGCTTCTTAAATTGTGATGCAAATAATAAGCTTATTGCTACCCATCCTGCTCCAGCTACTCCAGTAACCAATCTGGCAAAAAAAATATCAATAGGTCCATTTGAGATATATAATCCAAATGATCCTAATCCTGAACAGAGCATTGTTAAAATAGCAAAAGTCTTAGTTCCCCAAATGTCCACAGCCAAACCTAGAGGTATTCTCAAAACAACTTGACCAATCGCATATGATGCAACTATGTAGCCTATCATCGTTGCTGAAGCGCCTAAGTCTTTAGAATGATTTGGAAGTATTGGAACATATAAATATAATGAACACCAAAAAAAGAAAGTACCTATTATAACGACAATAATTGAAGGGTTTTTAAGTATTTCTTTTATTAGTTCTTTCAAAATATGATATATTTTCTTATATAAATTCAAATTACTTATTTTTTATGTATCAATCCATAAAAAAAGGGGGGCGATATGAAATTTTGTTACGCAAATAGAAGAATGACTCTTTATCCAAATTCTGTAGATCCTTGGGATTTAGCTCCTGAAGATTATACCAATGAATTCCTAAGCAAGGTCAAAGAGATGGGATTTGATGCACTTGAAATAGGTAGTGATACTCTTGATAGAACTGGAGGATCTGAAAAGTCTATTTCAGAATTTGCAAAAAGGATAAATGATTTTGGTTTAGATATCGGATGTGTCAGAAGTGGAGGCACATTGACAGAGGCGAAAAATGCTCCAGAAAATATAAGGAAAATGGAGAAGTCAATTAACTATGCAAAGATTACAGGAGCAGAAGTTGTTAATGGTGCTATAAGTGCTCCAATAAGATACCCTGGAAGTCCAGAGGGTAGCTCTTATGCTTCAGGAACAGGTTGGATTAAATCTCAAGATTCATCCAAAGAAGCAACTTTATGGATTTATGAGCATCTTTCTAAAATTTATCAAAAAGCATGTGACCAAGCCTCAGATAATCAAATAAATGTTTCAGTTGAAATTCATCAAAATTCTCCTGTTGATAATTCATGGTCAGCAAAATATTTACATGAATTAGTTGATAGGAAAAATTTTGGAATTAATCCTGATTTAGGAAATGTTCTTTGGAACTATGATCAACCTGAGGAGACTTTTGAAAATTGTATAGATAATGTTTCTGCAATATCCAATTATTGGCATTGCAAAAATTTGCAGACAATCTACCACCCTGAAAATCAAAGATCAGTTTTTATAAGAGTTCCTTTGCAGGATGGAGAAATTGATTATAGATATGCTATAACTTCTATGAAAAAATCTGGCTACAAAGGCTATATGGCGATTGAAGGAACTCAAAACGGTGATCAGTTTTATAAAGATTATCAAAGTATAAGTTATGCTAAAAAGGTAGCAGAGTCATTAGATATTTAATCTGGGCCTTTTCCATACTTGGAAATCCAAACTAAAAACATCGATATGAAAAAAAGTATAGCTATGCCCAAAAATGCATTTTTGTATGATCCCGTTTGATCATGAATGACTCCTGCAACTAAGGGCCCAAGGCCCATAGTAATAGAAGTTAAGAATGCATTAAGTCCCATCATACTGCCAATATTTTTCATCCCAAATTGTTCTACTACTGTTAAAGAAATTAGTGCACCAAAAGCACCAAAACCAAGTGAATATATAAAACATCCAATCCAAAGAATAATACTGTTTCCTGAAATGCACAGAACTAATGTACCTACTGCTTGAAAAAAGATGCTTAGTATTAAAGTTTTTCTAGCAGTAAATGATTCGCTAGCTCTTCCAAATGTTATTTTCCCTATCACCCCCATAATTGCAATCATCATTAAGCATGACGTGGCAATATTTTGAGACATCCCTTCATCTTCGAGATATTGAGTTAGCTGAGTTAATATACCTTGATAAGTTAATACTCCAATCATTAAAGAAATACTAATAGTCCAAAATCTAAAAGATTTTAAAGCCTCTTTTATTCCGAAGCCAATTAAAGCTTGTTTTTTTGCTAAATCTAGAAAATCTAAACTCCTATTTGTTCTTATGGACTCATCTTCAATGTCTTTCATTGATTCAGAAATAATAAAGTACGAAACTATAGCCAAAAAAAACATTATGCCACCAAAAATTACATATGCAGTTTCCCAACCTGAGAATGAAATTGCTGACGCAGCAAGAGCTGGCATTGTAAATCCACCAAAGTTGTTTCCAGATGTCACTGCTCCCATAACTCTTCCTCTAGTTTTAGGGAACCATAAAGGCACAATTTTACCTGAGGTAATTTGAGTTGCTCCTGGGAATCCTGCATATACCAAACCACTGTAAAGATACCAATGCCATAAATTACTAATAGTAGGCCTTAGTAAAAATCCAAGACTTATCATCAGTAGAGAAATAAAAAGAACTATTTTTATCCCATACTTATCAGCAGATTTACCTAGAATTGGTCCAGTAATACCTGATATAAATGCTAAGGATAGAGCTCCGTTTAATTGTGTTTTAGTCCATCCAAATTCTGCTTGCAATGGGGTTGCAAATTGTCCAAAGGCATATTGAGACATACCAATAGATAAACCTGTCGATAAAAATGCTATAAGAGCAATTTGATATCCTCTGTATGGAGCAAGCATATATAAATCCCATGGAAAATAGTGAATTTATTTCATGTTATAGCTTCAATAAAGTTATTCAAACATTTATTATTAGTCAAAATGACTTATATTACTGACTTACGGAGGCGCAAATGAGTACAAGTTATAGTCCTGTTAAAAATTGGGCAAAAATTCCNATGGGTATATCTTTTTATGGNGATTGTGGAGGAGTAGCTGTAGATTCAAAGGATAACGTTTATATATTTAATAGAGGGACAGATCCCGTTTGTGTTTTTGATCCTAATGGAAATTTTCTAAGATCTTTTGGTCATGGAGAATTTGATAGACCGCATGGTATTGAAATTGATGAGGAAGACAATATCTATTTAGTAGATGATGGTCCTGGAAATTTTGTTCAAAAAAGGAATAATGCTGGTGAAATAATTTTTACTGTTGGAGAAAGGGGCAAAGAAGCTCCTTGGCAAGGTGGAGAAATGTTTAATAGACCTACTGATATAGCCATTCATCCTAAAACAGGAGAATTATTTGTTTCAGATGGATACGGTAATTCTAGAGTGCACAAACTTGATCAAAATGGAGATCATATAAAAAGTTGGGGAGTACCTGGATCTGAAGAAGGGCAATTTTCTTTACCACATAATATTTCAATGTTAGGTGATGATAAAGTAATTGTTGCTGATAGAGAAAATTTTAGGCTTCAGATTTTTGATTTAGAAGGAAATTATATTGATCAATGGCATTTACATCATCCTATGTCAGTGACTCAAGGAAAAAATGGAGATAATAATCTTTATGTTGGAGAGATGGGGCCACCAGATGTTCAAATTGGAGTTAAAGGACTTGGTAATAGAATTGTTATTTTATCTCCAGAAGGTGAAAAAATTGGTGCATTTGGAAGAGGTTTACCAGGGCAAGACGATGACCAATTTGTAGCTCCTCATGGTGTGACTACTGACTCAAAAGGAAATGTTTATGTTGGAGAAGTTGCTTGGACGTTTTGGGGATCTAAACAAGACCCTCAACCTCTAGGAGAATTAGTATCTGTTAGAAAATGGGAAAAAAATTAAGGAATAATTATGACTTTAGAAATAAAAAAATACTCACCAGTTTCCTTATGGGCTAAACTTCCTCATCCTATGAGATTCCATGAGGCTACAAGTGTTGCAACTGACTCTGAAGATAATGTTTATGTTTTTAATAGAGGCTTATATCCATTGATTATTTTTGATAAAAATGGGAATTACTTAAATCATTGGGGAGTGGGTGAATTCAATAGGCCACATGGAATTAGAATAGATAAAAATAATGACTTGTTCTTAATTGATGACTTAGCTCATATCGTTGAAAAAAGAGATAAATATGGAGAACTTTTATTTACTATAGGAGAAAAAGATAATCCTGCACCATGGCAAGAAGGAGGTTTTTTTAATCGGCCTACAGATGTTGCTATAGATGAAGAAACTGGAAATATTTTTGTTTCAGATGGATATGGAAATTCAAGAATTCATAAATTTAATTCTAAGGGTGAACATATAAAAAGTTGGGGAAAATCTGGTTCAGAGAATGGTGAATTTTCTTTACCTCATAATATTAGTATATTTGATAAAAACAAGATAGCTTTATGTGATAGAGAGAACTTTAGAGTTCAAATATTTGATTTTGAAGGTAATTACTTAGACCAATGGCATTTTCATAGACCTATAGCAATTTATTCTAATCAATATTCTCAAGAAATTTATGTTGCAGAAGCTGGTGCTCCTGATGTTCAGACTGGAGTTCCAAATCTTGGTTTGAGAGTTGTTATTGTTAATGAAAAAGGTAAAAAGATTGGAAGTTTTGGAAAAGGTACATTAGGAGAAAACCCTGATCAATTTATTGGCCCTCACGGAATGGCTGTTGATTCTGAAGGCTCAGTATATATCGCAGAAGTTTCTTACACGGCTTATGGATCAAATCAGGATCCGCCAAGAGAAGTTGCATCATTAAGAAAATGGGAAAGGGTGAGCTAAATGAAAGTAGGAGATGGAGACTTTAGGTATGAATTAGATCCAGATTGGCCAAAAAAAATCCCAGATTACTGGGTATTAGGTCAATGCGCAGATATTGATATAGATTCAGATGATAATGCATGGGTTTTTTCAAGAGGGAAACACCCTGTGTCTAAATGGTCTAATCAAGGAGACTTTATAGGATCATGGGGAAACCAAGGTGATCAAAGAGGTGAATTTAGAATACCTCATGGACTTAATATTGATAAGGAAGGATATATATGGCTTACTGATCACCAAACTCACCAAGTAACTAAGCATAAACCTAATGGAGATTGTGTGATGGAATTAGGAGAATTTGGCTTTGCAAATTTTACATTAACAACTGATGGTACTCAAGGGAATCCATTCAATATGCCAACAGGTTCTTCCATAGCCCCTAATGGGAAAATTTTTGTAAGTGATGGATATGGTAATCGAAGAGTTCATAGATTCTCAAGTGACGGGAGGCATGAATTATCTTGGGGTGAGCATGGTACAAAAGATGGTCAATTTGCTATTGTTCACAAACTGGCAGTCTATAAGGATAGCAGAGTCTTTGTTTGTGATAGAGAAAATGATAGGATTCAGATTTTTTCTCCAGATGGAGAACTTTTAAGTATTTGGACTCAAGGCTTATTAGGTCCGGGAGATATTTATTTTCAAAATGAAACAGCATATGTTGTTGAACAAAGTGATGGAAGTGGAATATCTATATGGGATGTACCTACAGGAAAACTCATAACTCGCTGGAGAGGAGTCCCTGAAATTTGCGAAGCCGTACATGGCTGCTCAGTAGATTCCAATGGAAATATTTTCATAGCCGAAATAGGTGTCGGCAATGTTGGACAGAGAGTAAGGAAACTAAATAAAATCTAGAAAGCGTCAGGGCTATCTGAAATTTTTTCTAGGTCATCCCTAGTGTAAGAGCCTAGAGACCTAAACTCATACTCTGTATAATTTTTAATCCATTGCATAGCAATTTTAGAAGATTTGCCATAGTTTGACTTTTGTATATCTGAAGCATTATCTCCAAGAAGATTTATTATGTCTTTGGTTTCATCCTTAATAATTTCTTTGACTAATTTAAAGTTATGCTCTTCTTCAGTATCTTCAGAAACTGATTTATGTATAATTCTCTGAGCAATCTGTCCTGTTGAAATTCTAGCTGTAGCTAAATCTTCCATTAGAGCAGGTCTTTTACCGGGTCGTCCTGCTAATCTGTCAATTCCTTTAGCCCCCCTACCATTTAGCCATCCTTCAATGTACTCGAGAAGTGTTCTAACATTTTGTCTTGTTCCTTCTTTAGTCAATGTACCTTTTGGATTTTCTATTTTGACCGGGTAATTATCAGGATTTTTCATTTCTTCTGAAGGTTCCCAACCTGATTCTCTTATCTTTTTGAAAGGTTCAGCAGCTGGATCCATATGATAAATATGAGCAACCCAAGCCCTAAGAAAGCCTTGTTTTGCTTCCCATTCTTTATCTGCTTTTATAGATTTAGCAGCTTCTATATTTACTTCTTCGTCTTTTGAGGGTAGAGCAGTAGCCATTCCTCCTATAGGTACAGCATTATGTTTTAAGCATATTGCAACTAACCTTCTAAAAATATTTGACATGAATTCAGTATTTTGAATAGTTACATCAAATCTATCAGGCCAAACAAAATTTTCATCATGCATCACATATTCTAAAATACTTGCCTTCAAATCCCAACGTGCAGCATTTAACCCTGCTGCATATTCTCCTAGAGCATAGAGCATTTCTTCCATTTGGAAAACTGCAGGAAGCGATTCTATTAGAATGATTCCTTTAATCTTTACATCACTTAATTCATTTACAGAGTTCTTTATTTCAGTGAATAAAGAATTATAGAATTTTGTTTCTCTTGCAGACTCTGTTTTTGGGATATAGAAATATACTCCTTCACCTTTTTTATGCTGCTCTCTACCACCAAAAAAAAGCGTTAATGCAGCTCCTAAAACTGTAGCAGAAATAGGATTTCCATCTACAGTAACTTGTGGTTCATCAAGGTGTAATCCTCTTTCTCTATGCATAAAGAAAGGAATTTTACCTGGTTGTAGTTCGTAATGTTTACCAGTTTTTTCATTGTCAAATTGAAGAGTACCTAGTGTAGCCTGCATTCTATTTCTGGCTGCATGAATTGAGTCTTCTAAAGTATGACCAGCGGCATCTTCATCGTCATCCAAATCACCCTCAGCTCTAACACCACCTGGGCCTGGATTTAGAGCATTAATTAACATTGAAGCAATACCTGCGGGACCTGATATTTCAATTCCAGGTGTCCTCAAGTCTTCTGGAAGATCTGATATTTCCCATTGTCCATTTGCGTCAGAAGGTTCAAGTAATTGAGGCATGATGCCTTTTCTAGCTTTTTCTTGGTTAGCAATTCGTTCTTTTCTAATTTCACTAACTTCGTTATTGAACTTGTCATGTAATTTTACTAATAGATTTTGAAATTCTTCAGTAAAAATATCTGAACATTCAATAGAGGATTCGTATGATAATCTTTTAGACAAATAAAAACTCCTAAAATAATTTTTTTCACCAAAATTATACTACGTATTTTTGTTTAATCTATAAAGATTGTTTAATATTTAGCTGATTAGTTCTTTAAGGTCTGAAACATCTCTATCAGATCTTAATCTTCCAAGAGCTTTTCTCTCAATTTGTCTAATTCTTTCTCTAGTCAGGCTTAGGTCCTTACCTATTTCTTCAAGAGTTCTAGGTTTTCCATCTGTAATTCCAAATCTTAACTCTAGAACTTTTCGTTCTCGGTCATTAAGTTGACTCAACACTGCATCAATATGGCTTCTCATTGATGACTGAGCAGCAACTTCGGGTGGAGTAGGTGTGGAATCATCTTCAATTAGGTCTCCTAATTCATTTTCTCCTTCTTCTCCTATTGGTGTTTCAAGAGAAACAGGCTCTTGAGCCATTTTCAAGATTTCTGCTACTTTTTTGGGTTCCATTTCTAGTCTCTCTGACAATTCTTTGATGGAAGGTTCTCTATTAAATTCTTGAGCAAGTTCTCTTCTTGATCTCATTATTTTGTTCAAGGTTTCAACAACATGAACTGGAATTCTGATAGTTCTTGCTTGATCTGCAATCGCTCTAGTTATTCCTTGACGAATCCACCATGTTGCATAGGTAGAAAATTTAAATCCTTTTCGGAAATCAAATTTTTCTATAGCTCTCATTAGTCCAATATTTCCTTCTTGGATTAGATCTAACATAGATAGACCTCTATTAAGGTGTTTTTTAGCTACCGAAACCACAAGCCTTAAGTTTGCTTCTCCTAAATGTTTCCTAGCTTTCTCTCCCTCTTCCTTAATTGTCTTAATGTGATACATTATTGAGTTTTTAGTTATATCTTCTATTATTTTTACTTGATTCTTTATCTGTTTTTCTAAATCTAGATCAGATGAAAGTAAGTAATTTTCAGGGATAATTCTCCTAAGAACTGATAGCTCTATTAGTTTTTCTTCAGCTTCTTCCAAAGGAATACCTACAGAGTCAGATACATATTTTGCGGCATTCATAAAAACATCATCAACTTTTTGTCCATCAATAATTTCTTTGATTTGTTCATTAATCGCTAAATCAGATAAAGTAATATTTTCTTTAATATTTAAGAACTTTTTCAACGACTTTATTAGTTTTGAAAGCTCGGAAAACCTATCTAAAGTTTTAGTTATTACAAAAGAATTTAATTCATGATTGTTGTAGAAATCTGTGGAATAATCAGTAGCTTCTTCTGAAAATTCAGATGGTAATGCCATTAATTTCTTTAGACATATAGAAGTTTCAATAGATCTAGCAAGAATAACCTCATCGCTGGCTGATAATAGGTTTACTTTTCCTATTTCTTTTAGGTACATCCTAACAGTATCATTGCTAAGTTCTGAATCATCCTTATTCTTCTTGTTGTCAACCTTAGAGTCTCTTTCTTGCTCCCAACTTGTAAGCTCGGAACTGGAAAAAGATTTTAAATCTTTCTCTTCTTCATTTGCTTCATCTTCTATCCCTGTTTCACTGCTTCTGTGAATTCCTTCTTCATTTTCAAATTCTTCATCAAAATCATTCTCCCTAGATGAATTGTCTTCGTTAGACTTTTGAACCAAATTTCTCTCCTTTGTTTATTTCTCAGATACTTTATTGTATTGAATTTTATTTAAAATAAGAACTTGTATTTAATACGGGTTTTTAACTTGCCTGATAAAAAAATAGGGTGTATACCCTTATTATACAACATTTCATAGTGAAATAGAGGGTAATATGAGTAGTTTCAATTTTGATAATTTATGGTCTGAAAAATCAACAGACGCAGACAGATTAATAACATTACATGCAAAGTATGACTTTGCTGTTGCGTATCCACCTTATGAAGAAGTCCCAATGTATGGATTAATAGATGGATTAAAGTCTAAGGTTGATGCAGATTTAGAAAAAGTATCAAAGGAAATGGCATATTATCCACATGTTCAAGGAGATGAATCACTAAGAGAATTTACAGCAAGCAAAATTTCAGGTGATAGAGGAATTAAGACTGACAAAGATTCAGTTGTTTTGTGTAATGGTTCAGGGGAAGCAAATGGTCTAATTATACAAGCACTAATTGATCCAGGAGATTACGTTATCACAGAACAATTTGTTTATATGGGTACTACTAAACAGCTAACATACTATAATGCTAATATTGTTGGTTCTCCTATGGATGATCAAGGGCTCATACCAGAAGAATTTGAAAAAACAATTTTGAAAATAAAAAATGATCATGGTGTTATGCCTAAAATGTTATACACAATTCCTGAACATCAAAACCCAACAGGTTCTACTCTTCCAAAAGCTAGAAGATTGCAAATAATTGATATATGTCATAAATATGGAATCCCGATTTTAGAAGACGATTGTTATGTTGATAATAGATTTGAGGGAGAACCTGAACCTGCATTTGCCTCACTTGATGATTCCGGAATGGTAATTTATGTTGGATCATTCTCAAAGTTGATTGCTCCAGGTTTAAGATTAGGTTTTTTTACTGCTAGTAATGAGGTGATTGATAGAGCCCTTTCTGTAAAAGTCGGTTCTGGACCTAACCAATTCGCAGCTTATGCTATTGATGGTTATCTTAGAAGTAATCTAGAACTTCAAAAAAGTAATTACGATAAGATCTTAAAGCAGAAGAAAGAATCTATGGAAAAAGGATTAGAGGAAGTATTTTCTGGCACAAATGCGAAATGGTCATCGCCGCTCGGGGGATGTTACACCTGGCTCGAAATGACCGATGGTTCAAATCTGGCTGAGGTAAGAGATGAAGTTTTTGAAAGAGGTGTAGGATATATCGCAGGTGATATGTTTGCTCCTAATGGAGATGGTCAAAATATGGCAAGGTTATGTTTTGCATTTGAACCTATAGAAAAAAACTATGAAGGAATCATTGAAATGGGGTCTATTTTAAGAGACCTTAATGTGATCTAGGATATATCTCTAATCTCTAATTCTTTTTTGGAACCGACATAGAAACCAACNCTTTGATGTAAATCAGAAGGCTTTATTTGTAATATCTTATTAATTCCGTCACTTGCGTCTCCAGAGGTGTTTTNAGCNATGAATGACAAAGGATTACATTCATAAATTAAGCGTAATCTTCCATTTCCATCTACCGAAGGATAAGCAAATATTCCNCCCTTNATTAGGTTTCTATGAAAATCTGCAACCAAAGATCCCACGTATCTTGCTGTATATTTACCTTCATCACCAGATTTTAATTTATTAATCCAATTTTTATCCTTTTCAGAAAATTTATTCCAATTAGATTCATTAACTGCATAAACTTTTGAATTTCCATGTGATATGGATTTATGAGTTCTAATTGCGGTACCATTTTCATCAAATGAAAACATAGAGGTATCTTTTGGGCTTGATAAACACATAACAGTAGATGAACCATATACTGTATATCCGGCGATTATTGCATTTTCTCCTTTTTGTAATAAGTTTTCTAGATCATTTTGATCATTATTTAATTTTTTATAAACAGCAAAAATTGTTCCTATAGTGATCGATACATCGATATTAGAAGATCCATCTAGTGGATCAAATACAACTACATATTTAGAAGATTCTTCATTATGATTAGGTATTATTGCAGATTCTATTTCTTCAGAACCCATTAGGAATACTTTGCCTGTTTTAGATAAATTTTCTATTAGAAGATTATTAGCAAAAATATCTAATTTTTCAACTTCTTCACCTTGAACATTTATTTCTCCTGTTTTGCCAAGAAGTTTTTTTATCCCTGAGGAACGAACAGTTTTTGAAATCTCAAAACAAGTGTCTGCTATTGTTTTAAGGACAATAGATAGGTCTTGATCAAATTTTTGTTCTTCTAAGTATGTGCTTAAGTTCTGATTATTATTAGTCATTATTAAATTATTTGGAATTATAATAATTACCAACATATTACTATGCTTTTATTTTTTCAATCTCCAATTATTCAATTCTTGATTGATTTTCAAACTATTTCATAAATAGTTTCTGGAACAGTTAATATATCGAATTTTATTAATTTGGTTAAATATCAATTATTATGTGTATTATTCTATATGCGAAGTCTCTAAAAAAATGTTCTAATAGTTAAGTATTAATAAAAAGGATAATAAATGGATATATATGTAGGTAATCTACCTTGGGGTATAGATGATGAAGGTCTTAAGGATCTTTTTTCAGAGCATGGAGAAGTTATAAGCGCTAAGGTGATTAGAGATAGAGAAACCAATAGGTCAAGAGGCTTTGGTTTTGTAGAGATGGATGACTCTTCTTCTGAAAATGCTATTTCAGCATTAGATGGACATGAAGTAGAAGGAAGAGCTTTGAAAGTTAACAAATCTAAGGGAAAATCTTAGGTTTTCGTAAATAATATCTAAATAACTTTATATTTAGATATCTCAATACAAGCACCCAATTAACTATAGTTTATTTTAAATATGAAATTTTTTGAAATATTTCTATTTAATTTTTCAACATACCATTAAACGTAGTTGAAATAATCTTTTTGACTTGGTGTTACCAGTTTCAATTTATTCAAAGATAATATAAATTTTATGTAATTATATATAGTTTTTACTATTATTTTATTTTCATGATTCGGAGAGAGACTAATGGATATTAAAGAGTTGAATAAAGTTGCTATGCATATGGTGATGCCAAACAAAGGTATTTTAGCTGCAGATGAAAGTACTGGAACTATAAAAAAAAGGTTTGATTCTATAAATTTAGAATCAACAGAAAATAAACGAAGGGATTGGAGACAACTCTTATTTCAAACTAAATCTATAGGAGACTACATTAGTGGAGTTATTTTATATGATGAAACTTTAAGGCAGAGTACTTCTGATGGAGAAAAATTTGTTGATCTCTTAAATTCAAAAAATATTCTTTCTGGAATAAAAGTTGATAAGTCAACACATCCATTACCACTGAACGATGGAGAAGTGATAACAGAAGGGCTTGATGGATTAAGAGAAAGATTAGAAGAATATTTATCTTTAGGAGCAAAATTTACAAAATGGCGAGCAGTTATAAATATATCTGATAGTTTTCCATCTGATTATGCAATAAATGTTAATTCATATCATCTTGCTTTATACTCAGCTTTGAGTCAAGAAGTTGGTTTAGTTCCGATCGTAGAACCTGAAGTATTAATGGATGGTAATCACTCTATAGATAAATGTGCTGAAATAACCACGAAAACCCTTAATAAGGTATTTAATGATTTGAGTGATTCTAACGTTAGCTTATCAGGAATTGTTCTTAAACCAAATATGGTCCTTTCAGGAAAAAACGCATCTAATAGAGCTGATTCAAAAAAAGTTGCAAAGTATACAGTTGATGTTCTTCAAAATACTGTGCCAAAGGAAGTTCCTGGTATAGCATTTTTATCTGGTGGGCAAGAAGATGATGAATCTATTGAGAACTTAAATGAAATTATTTTATATTCAAAGGATAAGAAATCTCCTTGGGAACTTACATATTCCTATGGGAGAGGTTTGCAGGCAGCACCTTTAAAGATATGGAACGGTAAAATTGAAAATGTTGAAAGTGCTCAAAAAGAGTTCGAAAAAAGAGGAATTTCAGCATCCAAAGCAAGGCAGGGTAATTACTAGATGGATATAAAAAAGTTATTAAGTGAATCTGAATCAAATCTTATTTCTCACAGGAGAAAGTTACATGCAATGCCTGAACTTGGATTTGAGGAAGAAAAAACTTCAAAGTATATACAAGATGAGCTTACAAAACTTGGAATACCAATAAGTACAAAATATGGTAAAACAGGAGTAGTAGGAGTTATAAAAGGCGGATTAGGATCCGGAAGATCTATGATGATCAGAGCAGATATTGATGGCTTACCTATTACTGAAGAAACAGATCTTGATTTTGCTTCTAAAAATGGAGCAATGCATGCATGTGGTCACGATGGTCATATATCAATACTTCTTGAAACCGCAAGGATTCTTCAATCACTAAAGGATTCAATTAAGGGTGAAATAATATTATGCTTTCAACCTGCTGAAGAAATAGTTCAGGGTGCATTAGCAATGATTGATGATGGATTATTTGAAGACTATCACCCAGAAAGAGTTCTTGGATTACATATATGGAATCAACTTCCCTCAGGTTTTGTTGGAGTTAATGATTCTGCTGTATTTGCTTCTGCAGATGCATTTTCCTTAGAAGTAAAGGGTAGAGGTGGACACGGTGCTCTACCTCATTTAAACGTTGATCCTATAGTCGCAGCATCGCATATTATATCTAATGCTCAAACAATAGTTAGTAGAGAAATTTCTCCTCAAGATCCTGGTGTTTTAACATTTGGAAAAATAGAGTCAGGATTTGCACCAAATATTATTCCTGATTCTGTAAGTATTGAAGGAACTATTAGAGCTTATTCACAGGATGTAAGAGAAAAAATATACTCATCTTTAGAAAGAATAAGTAGGCTAAGTGCTGAATCTATGAGATCCACTGCAAGTACTGAAATTATGTATGGAGCTGGACCCGTTGTAAATGAACAGGAGGTTGCCTCGTGGGTTAGAGATAAAGCTAGAGAAGTTTTGGATGATTCCATGGTAGGTCCTACTGAACCAGTAAGTGTTGGTGACGATATGGCAGAATTCTTGCAAAGAATTCCAGGTGTTTATTTCCTTTTGGGTGCAAGCGTAGGTAATAAATATCCACACCATAACACTAGGTTTGATTTTGACGAAAAAGCTATGATTAATGGAGTTAAAGTTTTTCTTTCTTGCACCCTAGATTTTCTAAATAATTAAACTACTGGTGATGTTCCTCCATCGACGTTTACAGCTGTTCCTGTGACATAGCTAGCCATTGATGATGAAAGAAAACAGATTACATTTCCTACCTCAATAGCTTCCCCAACTCTACCCATTGGAACATTTTTTCCCATCATATCCCAATGATCTTCAAGGGTGTAATCAGGTTTTTCTTTTTGTATATTCTCAACTTTAGTCCTATGTTGCCCAGATTTTAATAGTCCCACACATACAGTATTTACTCTTATATTTTGAGATGCATATTCTTTAGACCATGCTTTAGTTAAAGAAATACCGGCAGCTCTAGATAATGAAGTTGGTTGACTACCTCCAGCTGTGGCTTTTCCTCCAGGAGTTGTAATATTTACTATACTTCCTGATCCTGTTGATTTCATATCTTCTATAACTGCTCTAGCACAATAAATTGCTCCATAAACTTTAAGATTTAAGTCCTCTGTTAATTGTTCATTTGTCATTTCTTCAAGAGAAGATGCCGAAGAAGTCCCAGCATTATTTACTAATATATCTATTTTCCCAAATTCATCTCTTACTTTATTTATTGATTTATTAACTGAAGCTTCATCCCTAACATCAGTTGAAATTGCCATAACTTTCCCCTTGGCGTCTTTTTCAATTTCTTTCACTGCATTGTCTAATTTTTCTTGAGTTCTTGCTAGTATTGCAACATTAGCTCCTTCTCTAGAAAGAGAAATTGCGGCAGATAATCCAATCCCATCACTACCACCTGTAATTATTGCATTTTTGCCATTTAATCCAAGGTCCATAATTTTGTCCTTTCAGTTATAATAAATTAATTCTTAAGAATATATATCAATAGGAATTTTCTTTGAA
>PAOY01000006.1 GCA_002710135.1 Dehalococcoidia bacterium
ATTTGAAGGGATAATAAAAGGAAGTGACCCAAGGTCTGTGTTTAGCCTTTGGAAAAAAATGGTTGAGAAATATTTCAAGGGTGGTCACGATGGATTAGCCAATGATGCAATATCTGTGCTAGATGTAGCTTTATGGGATCTAAAATCTAAAATAAATGAAGAACCACTTTGGAAGACATTGGGAGCTAGTAAGAAAGATGTGAACGTATATGCTTCAGACATAGCTTTACCCATGGGGGATTTGGAAATAGGCAATTGGTACAAAAAAATGGCTAAGAATTATGGATTTAAGTCTGCCAAGCTAAAAGTGGGACTTGATCAAGATTCAGACTTAAGAAGATTAGAAATTATGCATGATGCTCTTATTATGAATACCAAAGATCCTATTTTATATATTGATTCAAATGAATATTGGTCTCCGAAACAAACTATAAGAAAAGTCTCTGAAATGGAAGAAAGGTTTTCATTAGGCTGGATAGAAGAACCTGCAAGAAGATGGGACTTTTTAGGATTAAAAAAGGTATCAGAAGCACTAAAAACACCCGTTTGTGCAGGAGAAAACTTAGATACTTTAGGAGACTTCTTGCCCTATTTTCATCACAGGTCTGCAGATGTTATACAAGTAAGTCATGGTATGACTGGAATTACAGGAGCATTGCAAATAGCAGATGCTGCTTATGGCCTTGAGTTACCCGTAACACTAGGAGGATCAACAGGAATTATTCATGCTCATTTAGCTAATGCGATACCAAATTGTATAACCGTAGAGATTCCTCATCCTGAACCTGAAACTAAAGTATATGAATGGGACGTAAAGATAGAAAACGGTTACGCCAAATTGGGTGATAAACACGGACTTGGCATAACTATAAATTATAAAGAATTAGCAAAAGCAAAAGTAAATAAAATATCTTCTGGATCAGGCCCAAGCCCTTACGGAAGAAGGCCTGGGGCAGGATTATATGAAATCCCTCCATCAAAAGATGAAATTAAAGAAGCGAGCTCAAAATGAAGATCACAGATTACCGCTTAGAAACCTATTTAGAACAAATGGATAGACCTTTAGGAGATTCAAACGGACCAGAGGGAGACGACTTAATAGTTTCAAATATACTAATAATTGAAACTGATGAGGGTATTTCTGGAGTTGCACCACTTGGAAACAAACAAGTCGACAATCTTTTCAAGATTATAGAAAATAAAGATCCAAGAGAGACTTTTACTCATTGGCAAAATATGATCAGATATGCATTTAAAGGAGGAGATGAAGGCGAGGGGCATAATGCTTTATCAGCTATTGACATAGCCTTATGGGACATAAAAGCAAAAATTAACAATGAACCTCTATGGAAAACATTAGGAAGTGATGACCCTAAATGTAAAATTTATGCATCTGATATAGGATATTGCCTAGACGATGAAGAATTATTTAAATTCTTTGAAAGAATGTCAGATAATGGAGTTGATTCAGGCAAAGTAAAAATAGGCTTATCATTTGATGACGATATGAGAAGGATTGGAATTGTATATGAAGCTTTAGCAAAAAATCATAAGAGACCTAGAATCATGATTGATTCAAATGAATATTGGTCAGTAAAAAAGGCTATTCAATCTATCAATAAAATTGAAGAGAAATTTGATATTTTTTGGGCTGAAGAACCAGCAAGAAGATGGGATTATAGAGGCCTCAATTTAGTATCTAAAAACATAAAAGCTGCCGTTGCAACAGGTGAAAATTTAAATAATGTGGGTGATTTCTATCCACTCATAGATAATCAGTCTGTAGATATTCTGAATGTTAGTTCATATCAATCAGGTATAACAGGTCTTAGACAAATTGGAAATTTTGCATATGCATATGAATTACCTGTCACCACTATGAATTGTATAGGAAACTATAACGCTCAAATAGCCACAAGTATTCCAAATCACTTGATGATGGAAGTTGTAGACCCTGGAAGGGAAAAAGCTTATTCTAAATGGAATAATAATATAGATGATGGCTTTGTAATAATGGATGAAACCCCTGGAATTGGATTAATAGTAGATGAAAATAAATTAAAAGAAATGCAAAATACTGATTATGGGAGAAAGCCGAAAAGGCCTTGGTTTAGAAGAGAAGGTGCAGGTTTATACATCAAGGAACTAGAAAAAAAAGAAGTTAATTGGAAGTGAGTTGTGATATGAAGGTTACAAAAATAACAAGTTTACCTTTACAAGATGAAGAGGGAAAAGTTTATTTTTTCGTAAAAGTAGACACAGATAAGGGCATCCATGGATTAGGAGAAGTAGGTATAGCTAGACAAGGAAATGCTATTTCTAAGGCGATAGAACATCTTTCTGAGCTAGTGATTGGTTCAGACCCATGGGAAACTGAAAGATTATGGCAATTGATGTTTAGAAGTAGTTTTTTTCCTGCTGATAAAGTTTATTCTTGCGCCATTTCAGCTATTGATATAGCTCTATGGGATATCAAAGCTAAATCAGTTGAAATGCCAGTATACAAACTACTAGGAGGACCATACAGAGAAAAAGTTATTTGTTATCCGCACACCCAAGGGAGTTCTATAAAAGAGTTTTTAGATACATGTGAAGATCATTTAAATAAAGGATGGAAATTCCTGAGATGGCATCAACCAAGTAATGATATAAATGATTTGGACTCTAGCCAATTTGATCCTAGAAAATCAATAAAAAATGCTGTAGAAGTTATGGGGCAAGTAAGAGAGAAATTTGGATATGATCCAGACATTGCATTTGATGTTCATACACGACTAGACCCACCTGAAGTAATTGAAATGTGCAAAGATTTAGAACCTCTGAAACCATTCTTTATAGAAGATCCCATTAGATCAGAAAATCCAGGTTCATATGANCATATTAGAAACAAAATAAATTTACCAATAGCTGCTGGAGAACAATGGTCTTCTAAGTGGCCATTTAGAGAGGTTATTGAAAAAGATTTAATTGANTATGCAAGAATTGATTTGTGTATAGTTGGAGGATTAACAGAAGCNTTAAAAATAACTCATTGGGCTGAAACTCATTATATAAATATTGTTCCTCATAATCCNTTGGGACCGGTTTCAGCTGCGGCTTGTATATCATTGTGTATGGCTTCAAGCAATGTAGGAGTCCAAGAAATGCCAAAAGCGCCAGGNACCTATGCAAATAAACTATTTCCTAAACAAATAGAATGGGAAGATGGATTTTCTTGGTGCCCTGATACACCAGGCCTAGGAGTTGATATAAATTTAGATGTTGCAGAAACAATGAGAATTGATCCAACTGCATTTTCACCAAGATTATCAAGATCAGATGGGAGCTTTACAAATTGGTAACTAGAGGTTTTTTTGGAAAAAATGAAAAAAATGAAAGGGTTCCACCAGGACAATATTTAGAAAATAGATTTCCAGTATTATCTGCAGAGCCAACACCCAAATTAGACATAAAAGATTGGGATCTTTCAATTATTTATAATAATGAAACTCTTGCCAAAATAAGTTGGGATGTCTTTAAAAATTTACCATCCACTTCAATAAATAAAGATATTCATTGTGTTACAAGATGGACAAAATTCGATATGAATTGGACGGGAGTAAAAGTAAGTACTTTGTTTGAGGAATTAGACTTCAAACCTCCTACTGAATGGACTATGATAGGAGCATCCACTGGATATACAACTAATGTCCCCTTGAAAGATTTAGTATTGGAAAACACGATAATATCTTATTCTTACGAGGATGAGCCTATTTCACCTGAACATGGAGGACCAGTTAGATTAATAGTTCCACATCTGTACTTTTGGAAATCTGCAAAATGGATAGACAAGATAACATTTTTAGATGAAGACACACCAGGTTTTTGGGAAAATTATGGTTATCACATGTACGGAGATCCTTGGAAAGAGCAAAGATATTCTGGATAATGACAGGTCTCCAACATTTTAATAATGCAATTATAACTAAGAAAAAAATTATTAATTCTGATCTTTGTCTAATTAATTTCGAAGTTGAAAATTGGCATAAACATGTTCCAGGCCAGTATTCTGAAATTTGCCTAACTGCTGAAAATGGTTATCAAGCAATTAGACCATACTCAATAGCTAGTTCCCCAGACGAAAAATCTGTAACTTTTTTGATAGAAAGAATTAATAACGGAGAAGTCTCAAATTTTTTATATGATATCTCTACAGAGGGAGATAATTTTCAAGTATCAAATCCAATCGGTAAAAGGTTCATATTACAAAACAAGAAAATTCCTATATTTGTAGCATCAGGATCAGGAATTGCTCCATTTATATCAATGTCTAAATATTTAGCAAATAAAAATAAAAGATTTTATATGTATCATTGGTCAAAAAATTTTTCTGGGCTTGTGATTTATGAAGAAAATAAAAGTTATATAAATTCATTATACTTTCCAAACATAACTAGAAATAAGCCTCCAAATTGGACAGGGGGAGACAGTAGAATCAATTCAAAAACTTTTAATAATTTAGATTTGAATAACCAGTACGAATTTTACGTATGTGGATCTGATTTTTTTGTAGAAAATGCACTTGATATAATATCAAATCTTGGCAAAAAATTTGACATTTATACTGAAAGATTTGGATCTTTTTAAGGATTAAATCTAAGAACATTTTTTATAACATTATTTTTTTGATCAGTATAATCTTCATAGCATTTTTGTAATTCAGACAGATCTGATACATGAGTTTTTAATGATTTTGGATCCCACCAACCTCTTTCTGCCAATGCAACTAATTCCCTTATTTCATCAATTGGCTGAGGGGTTGTGGCTATTTGAGTAGCGTGAATATCCAAGTTTTTTCTTAACATCAAACTATGTTCAAATTCAACCATATCTTCAGTAACAATACTAAAAGTGATAAATTTACCTTGAGGTTTCAATAAGTTTAAACATATGTTAAAACCATCTTTGTTACCTGAGGCATCAACAACTACATCAAATAATTCACCATTAGTTATCTCTTCTGTTTGACTATTCAAATCTTCAAGTGTTGTGAATTTCATTGATTTAGTTGCACCTAGTGATATGCTTTTTTCTAATCTGTAGTCATGCTTGTCTATTCCAACAACTTCTGCAGCCCCTTGCTTGGAAGCAAACATAGTAAATGAAAGACCAATACCACCTTGACCAAGGATAGCAATTCTCTTACCAAAAATATTACCCCAATGCTTAGCCGAGTATAAAACAGTACCTGAATGTTGAAGCATTAACCAGTCCTCAAGATCTCCCCAATCTGGCAATTTAATAATTTTTTCGTGCGTTTGATCAATATACTCAACAGCACCTCCCGTTCCGAGTGTTCCATCCGCTCTCCTATAATTAGGAATAACAATAGCTCTTGAACCTACCGGATAACGATCATCGTTTGACTCTACTACTACAGATGCAACCTCATGAGTAGGCATACCTGGTGGTAACGGATATTCTTCTTCTGGGATCACTTTGTCAAATGCACTATGAATATCTGAACCACATATTGAAATACATTCTGTCTTAAATCTAACATGCCCTTCTTCTAATTTTCCTAAGTCTGGGATATCCGTTATCTCAACTTTTCTATATCCAGTTATTTGTGCCGCTTTCATAATTCCCCCTATATATAATATGGTGGGTCCGGCAGGATTTGAACCTGCGACCAATCGGTTATGAGCCGACTGCTCTGACCACTGAGCTACGGACCCTAAAGTTTAATTACTCTCTTTCTCTATTGAAAATAATAATATAAGTTTACCTTCAAGAAGAAAAGGTTTAAACTTTCTAAAACAATTATTTCATAATTATAATATCTTGGGGTGAAAAAAATGAAAATAACCGATGTAAATTTAAAAATATATAGATGGGAAAGGCCAACTCCAATCACAAATGGCCTATACACATATACGCACAATGTATTAAATATAGTAGAGATAGAAACGGACGATCCAAATATTACAGGTATTGGCATATCAGCAGGGATTGACGTGTCTCCATCAGTTGCTAGAGAACTTGTGGATCATTTCAAGAAAGGAATTATTGGATTAAACCCTCTAGATAATGAAAGAATTTGGCATGAAATGTGGAGACCAAAATTAGTTGGAAGAAGAGGAATTACAACTAGGGTTATTTCAGGTATAGATATTGCTTTATGGGATATAAAAGGTAAAGTTGCAAATTTACCTGTCTATAAATTATTAGGTGGATTTACAAATAAGGTTGATACATACATCGCAGGAGGATATTACGAAAAAGGGAAGGGATTAAAAGAATTAGCCAAGGAAATGGAAGAAAATGTAAAAATGGGGGCTAAATCCGTAAAAATAAAAGTTGGAGCATTATCTATAAATGAAGATATAGAGAGAGTAAAAGTATGTAGAGATGTCATTGGTAGTGATGTGAAATTAATGGTTGATGCGAATAACGCATATAGACATTACCAAGCAATAGAATTTGCTCGAAAAGCTGAAAAGTATGATTTATTTTGGTTTGAAGAGCCAGTAGAGCCTGATGATTACCTAGGTCAAGCAGAAATTACTAGATCAACATCAATACCAATTGCCGCAGGAGAAAACGAATATACGAGATACGGTTTTAGAGACATGATAAATCATAGAGCCGTTGATATTTTACAACCAGATTGCCTCATATTAGGAGGGGTCACAGAGTTTATGAAAGTTTGCGCATTAGCTCAAAGCAATGACCTTGATATTGCACCTCATGGAGCTCAAGAAGTACATATTCATTTGGTATCAGCAATACCAAATGGATTAATTCTTGAATATTACAGAGATACAGTAAATCCAATGCATGGGAAAATTTGGGAAAATGAACTGGTATTAAAAGATGGTTACGTATACGCTCCTGACATTCCGGGATTTGGGCTGAATCCAAAATGGAAAGACCTAGAACCATATAGAGTTTAATGACTTCTGATTATATAATTAAAGTAAGTTTACGGAGATTTTAAATGAAAGATGTTTTTGACGCAGCTATAAATGAAATAAAAAACAAAAGAAATTTTGTTATTTCTACAGTTACCAGAACCCAAGGATCAACACCTCAAAAGCCAGGAGCAAAATTACTCGTTAGAGAAGATGGATCAGGCGTTGGAACCCTCGGAGGTGGATGTGTTGAAGGAGATATTTGGTTTGCTTCAAGTGAAAAAATTAAAAGAGAAGAGTCGGCAGAAGTTAGACCATATGAATTAAACGAAGATTTGGCTGCTAAAGATGGATTAGTTTGTGGTGGAACAATGCATTTTATGATTGATCCTATTGAAAATAAACTAGAATTTGAATTTTTTCTTGATGAAATCCAAAAGGCATATAATGGCGACAAACCAGTTGCGTTAGTACAAGTATTAGAATCTAAAAATAAAGAAGAAATAAGTAGAAAAATACTTATTAGAGAAGATGGATCAAAATCAGGCATTCTAATTTCTGAGGAAACTGACGAAAAATTAGTAAAAGAATCAAGAGAGCTTTTAGCATTAGGTAAAAATAAAACCCTAATAGTTGATGAAAGATTATTTTATTTAGAAGCATTTACAACACCACCTAAGCTCCTTATAGCAGGTGGAGGGCATGTTTCTAAAGCTATTGCAAACTTAGCTAAACCTCTTGGATTTGAACTCAATATTTTTGACGATAGAGATGAATTTGCCAATAAAGAAAGATTTCCTGAAGCAGATGATGTTAAAGTTGCAAGCTATGGAGAAGGTTTTGATAAATTTGATATTAATGCAAACACTTTTATCATAATAGCAACAAGAGGACATAGACAAGACGATACTGCAACTAAAGCTGCTTTAGGTACCAATGCATCTTATGTCGGACTATTAGGATCCAAAAGAAAAACAATCTTGATTATAGAAAAATTACTGTCAGAGGGAATAGACGACCAAACATTTAAAAAATTAAAGGCTCCTGTTGGTATTAACATTGGAGCTAGAACTCCGGAAGAAATTGCTATTTCTATCATTTCAGAAATTTTAGCATTTAGGCTTGGAGGAAATGGAAATTCAATGATGCTTGACTCTAAATATATAGATAAAATTAGAACAAAAATTTCTAAGTCTTCTGAAATAAAAAATTAAGTATGAAAAATAAAATTCATGCTCTTATTTTATCTGCTGGATTATCTTCAAGAATGGGATCTCCAAAGGCATTACTTGATTGGCATGGCAAAAAACTAATTGATTATCAAATCGAAACCTTCCATGATTTAGGAATCGATAAAGTAAGCGTAGTCCTAGGTCACGAAAAAGAAAAAATATTGCCCTATATTAAAAAAAAATCTGTAAGAATAATTAATAATTTAAATTATAAAGAAGGGAAATCAACGTCGATATTAGAAGGTATTCACAGCATTATAAAAGAAGCAGAAAATATTATTTTAATCAGTGTTGATCAACCAAGACCTGCCTGGTTCTTAAAAAAGATTTTGACTAATCATTTTGAAAAAAAAGCAATAATTACAGCACCTTTATTTGAACAAAAAAGAGGGCATCCAATTATTTTAAATGAAAAAATTTATAATCAAATATTACAAATAAATGAATATAAAAACGGAATGAAAGATATTTTTAGACAAAATAATGATTTAGTTAATACTGTTATCATGAAAAACAATTGGACACACCTAGATTTGAATACAAAAGAAATATACCAAAAAGCACTATTATATTCATTAGAAAATCATGAATAACTTAAATGAAATTGAAAATATTTTAGACGATGCTGTAGACTTTGTTACAGAAAATATAAACTGGAAATTAACTGAACATGATTTACATCAATATATTTCAGGGAAACTAGAGCAAAATAATATTGAAGTTTCAGATAAAAATTTAGTTTTGTTCAATAATAACGAAAATACAAATAATCTTTCTGAAACTGAAAAATTTAACGTTATAAGAAAGACAGGAAAATTATTTATCAGAATTATCTATAAATATGATGGATCTGAAGAGGAAAAAATTATTGAAAAAAAAATCAATTTAAAATTATGATAAATTTAAGCAAAAGAATGGAGAAACTTTATGAATAATTTACTTGAAGGTAAAATAGCAATCGTTACTGGTGGCAATGGTGGAATAGGATTAGGTATTGCTGAAGGATTTGCTAATGAGGGTGCAAAAGTTATCGTAGCATCAAGAAATAAAGAAAAAAATAAAGTCGCAATTGAAAAAATAAAAAAAATCAGCAAAGATAGTGAATCTTTTGAGCTTGATGTTAATAATCAAGAATCAATAAATAAGCTTGTAGATTTTACATTAGAAAAATATGGAAATATAGATATCCTAGTTAATAATGCAGGTATAAGTAGAAGAAGCGATGAACCTCATCTTTTATCTAGAGGTGATTGGAATGACGTAATAGATACTAATCTAAATTCAATTCACCATATGACCTCTGCGATTTTTCCACATCTGAAAAAAAATAAATCAGGAAAAATAATAAACATAGGATCTATGATGTCAATTTTTGGCAATGCTAATTCTGCTGCATATGCTGCAAGTAAAGGTGGAGTTGTTCAGTATACAAAGAGCTGTGCGATTGCATGGGCTAAGTACAATATTCAAATCAATGCTATTCTTCCTGGATGGATTGTTACTGATATGACAAATGAATTTAAAAAAGTAAATCCTAAAAGATATGCAACAATTGCAGGAAGAACTCCAGCTGAAAGATGGGGGCAACCTAAAGATATGGCAGGGACTGCAATTTTTCTTTCCAGCGAATTTTCAGATTTTGTTAATGGAGTATCCATTCCTGTTGATGGCGGTTACAGCGTAATGTAATTTTGACAGGCTAGAAAAAATGATTCAAAGGTCCATTTCCATTACCGATCTTATAAGCTTTATCAATTGCAGAAGTCACATACTTTTTAGCTTTATCTACTGAATTGACTAGATCTAAGCCGTTTGCTAAATAAGAAGTTATAGCTGAAGAGAAAGTGCATCCAGTTCCATGAGTAGAGGTTGTATTAATTCTTTTTGAACTGAAAAAATAATAATCTTCACCATCGTATAAGATATCCTCAGAAACATCAGATTTATCGAAGTGCCCTCCCTTAATAACAACAGAATTAGCACCTAAATCTATAATTCTTTTACATGCATCACTTAAATCATCTTTTGAAAATATTTTTTTGCCTGTAATTACTTCTGCTTCTGTCAAATTAGGGGTTACTGTTTCAGCAATTGGAAATAACAATTTTTTTATTGCATCAATAGCTTCGTCTGAAACGAGTTTATCTCCTGATGTAGCAACAATAACGGGATCTACAACTATCTTGATTTTTTCTGAAGAGATTGAAGAAACTATAGTTTCAACCATTTTTGTTTCTGGAATCATACCTGTTTTAACACAGTTAAAGCCAATATCTTTCTTAATTGATTCAATTTGAGAATGAACAATATCTTCAGGAATTATATGAATATCATCAACACCTTTTGTATTTTGAGCTGTAACTGATGTTACTACAGATACTCCATAACAACTTAATGAAGCAAAAGTTTTTAGATCAGCTTGAATCCCTGCGCCTCCTCCTGAATCAGAACCAGCTATAGTCATACAAATTGGTAAAATTTTTCCATCAGGTTTCATGTTTTTTTTATAAAAATGAGTTATAAGTAATATTAAATAACATTCTAACAGAGGAGTTTATTTTGTCTTGGAAATTCAATAATATAATACCTAATTTAAGTACAATAACTGAGGGCCCCTGTTGGGATGGGAAAAAACTATTATTCTCTAACATAGCAAATAATAGAGTCCTTTCTTACAATCCCTCAACCAACATCACTCAAGAAGAATTCAATGACACTGGTGAAGCGAATGGATTAAACTTCAACTCTGATGGTGAACTTTTTGCATGTGAAGGTGGTAGACGAAGGATTGCTAAATATAACTCAGATGGTAAAAAAGAAACAATAGTAGATAATCTTGATGGCATTTCAATTAATAGTCCCAATGACCTAGCTATAAATAAAAAAGGGCATATATATTTTTCCGACAGAGTTGGAGATATAAATCCAAAACTAGGTATAAATTTTTCAGCTATCATATCAGCAGAAAAACAAGACAATGGAAAATATAAATCTATTAGAAGAACTTTCGATACAACTATGCCAAATGGTCTTTTATTTAACGAAGATGAGACAATATTATATGTAGCTCAATCTGATTATAGAGCAGATAATGAAAGAGAATTGAGATCATACAAAGTTAAAGAAGATGGTAGTTTATCTGAAATGAAAATCTTGCATGATTTTGGACCACACAGAGGAATTGATGGAATGACTCTAGCTAAAGATCCTATATCGAAAGAAATTTATATTGTTGCCGCAACAGGTTGGGAAATATCTGGGCCAAAGGGTAACATAACTATTTTTGACAAAAACGGTAAAATAATTGAAAGGCATGAAACTCCATGTGAAAGACCAACAAACTGCACTATTGTTGGAAATAAAATTTATGTAACGAGTATTGAAGGTCACCTTCTAGCAGCTCAAACAGAACTAGAAGGTTTACTCCTATTTCCATCTAGTTAGAAAAATCTTTTACGAACAAGTCATCTATGATTAGCTCTTTTTCAAGAAAATCATTTTTATACATCCAATCATAAGTTTCAATCCATTTTGATTTTTCTTGAAAACCAAAAGGTTTATTGTTAGATTGCCAAACAGGTATCAGTAACTTTATTCCTGCTCTTTCCACGTCTTCTTCAACTATTTCTGGGCCTGCAATTTTAACTAAACTATCGATAGATTTTTCAGGGTTATCAATTGCATATTCATATCCTTTTTTGAAAGAATTAACAACCTTTTCTACAACTTCTAAATTTTCTTCAAGAAAATCCTTATTAGTAATTAAAATAAGTTCATAATAATCAGGAACGCCCCACTCTTCTAGCTTCATAATATTTACATCATATCCTTGAAGTTCCATCACAATAGATTCATGAGTCCAGTAGGCACCAATTATTGCATCTACTGACCCGGAAACAAGAGCCTTAACTAATTCAAATCCAACATCTATGGTTTCAACATCATTTATACCAAGTCCTTGATTGGCAAGTACTGTCTCAAGCATAGCTTTATTTGATGGTATTCCTGGATAGCCAATAACTTTACCATATAAATCTTCAGGTGATTTTATATTAGATTCGGCTAATGTCATAATTGAATTTAAAGGGTGCTGAGAAATACTTAGAACAGATACTATTTCAAGGCCTGCAGATTGAGCTTGAAGTATATCTGGATGGTAAGAAAGTCCAAAATCATCTCTTCCAGATGCTACAGCGGATATAATTGCTGTTGGATCTGATGGGGTATAAACATCTAAATTTATATCTTGACTTTCAAAAAAGCCTTGATCTATTGCAGAATAGATCCCTGAATGATTTGAATTTGGATACCAATCCAAAGCCAAACTTACGTCATTTTGATTTTCAGTACTACATCCAATAATTATTATTGCAAATAATACAATTAGAAAATTTTTCATTTTTTTAACCTTTCACTAACTTGTTTTCTAAAAACTTAACAACCAAAAATAAAATAGAAGCAAAAATCGAAAGAATTACTATTGAAGCAAAAACTCTTTCTGTTTGGAACAAAGGGCCAGAAACTTTCATAATCCAACCTAAGCCAGATTTTGATCCAATCCATTCAGCAACAACGGCTCCAATTACAGAACTAACACTAGCCACTTTTAACCCAGAAAAAAAACTAGGTAATGCTAAATTTATTTTTAGTATATTAAATATTTGAAAATTATTTGCGCCCATTGTTTTCAGCATGTTTTCCATATCATTTGAGCGTTTACTCAGTCCATCAAAAACTCCAATGACAATTGGGAAAAAAGAAATCAAAAAAACAACTATAATTTTAGAGATCAGGCCAGCTCCAAACCAAACTATTAATAAAGGCGCTAAAGCAAAAATTGGAATAACTTGAGAAGCTATTACATAAGGTAAAATTGATCTTTCAAAAAACTTATAACTAGACATCAAAAAGCCTATAATAGTTCCAAATATTATTGCCAAACATAATCCCAACAAAATTTCAGTAGCTGTCGTAAATGTATGTTCTAATAAAAAAGACTTTGAATAATATAGCTCTTTGATTATCATAGTCGGAGGAGGCAATAACCATGTTTGGAAAACTCCTAAATTGCTAAGAATTTGCCAAATAAAGACTACTATTACAAAAGCAATCAATGGAAGAGAATAAACTGATAAAAAAAATTTTAATCTATCTATCAAGAGATTTAACCTCATTTAATTTTCTTATTAATAATTTCTTCTGTTCGATAAATTTATCTTCTACTAGAAAATCAGTTTTTCTAGGATGTGGAGTATTTATGTCGATATTAAATTTAAAGTTATCCTTTCCAGAATCCATTACTATGATTTGATCAGAAAGAAATAAAGCCTCTTCAATATCATGAGTAACTAAAATAATTGACTTGTTAATATAATCTTTTAAGCTTTCAATCCAATTATAAATTTCAATCCTTTTTATTGCATCAAGTGAAGCAAAAGGTTCATCCAATAAAATAAAGTCCGAATCTTGGAGTATAGTTCTAAGAAAAGCAACTCTTTGTTTCAAACCTCCAGAAAGCTCTTTTGGATAAAATTCAAGATAATCATAAATACCTAAAATTTTAGCCTTTTCAATCATTTCCTTGTGAGATTTTTTATTTAATTTATTTTTTATTTTTAGTGGAAGTAGAAGATTATCATTAACAGTTAGCCAGGATAACAAAAGATCTTTCTGTTGCATGTATGCAATCTCTCCTAATCTATCAGTATGATTTTCAATTCTTACTGTGCCATTATCAGGTTCAATAATACCTGAAATAATTTGTAACAAAGTACTCTTTCCACAACCACTATGACCTATAATAGATACGGTTTTGTTGGAAGGAAAAACATATGAAAGATTATCAATAATCAATGATTGATTTTGGAATCCGAAAGATAAATTTTCTAAGACTATACTATTAATTTTTTCCCTCCGCTAGAATTATCTAGTTCAGGTTTAATGGGTCGGTTTTATATAAACCCTCTCAGCGATTTAAGCTCCCCTACAAAACTCAATTTTAAATATACTATATAAGTAATCTTTTAGAAACTTTAATCTCTTCTTATAAAATATGATTATGAAACTTAATAAATTAAAAATTTATAAAATTTTCTTATATCTTACTTTTTTATTAATTTTTTTTTCATGTTCAAATGAAAATAATGAAAAAGAAAGTTTATTAGTTGAAGATTTGTTTAATTTAGCTAATTTGAGAATAAATGATTCTGAATCATTTAGATTTATATTAAGTCATGAGAATGGATTTACTTCACTGCCTGGAGATTATAAGATTTCTTATGCTGAAGGGAATATTGAAAAACCTGACAAACTTCTTATAAAAGCAGAAATAATTTCCAACAACTTTCTCATTAAACTTTCATATCTAACAATGGAAAATGATTATTGGATTACTAATCCTATAAATTTCAATTGGATTAAAACTCCCGAAGAAGACAATCCATTTAAAAATATTAAGCCGATAAATATTCTGAGTGAAATTTTTTCAGAAATAGAAGATGAATCAATTATGAACGTTGATAAAAATTTATATCAAGTAGAAGCAAAAATTAATTCTGAAAATCTAAAATCTCTTGTAGGAGACATAATTATTCCTCAAAATAAGGTAAATGTAGAATTATTTATCACTGATGATGGAATAGTTGAAAGAATTAATATTTATGGAAAAGTTCAACCACAAGATAGTAGTAATACAATACGCAAGATAAAGTTTGAGAATTGGAATCAAGCAATATTATGGGAAAAGCCCTAAGCATAAAAAAAAGAATTTATTTTATTTTCATACTATGTTTTGCAGTTTTTATTGCTGCAGATGACCAAACAGTTATTGTTACATTACTACCAAGTATGGTTATTGATCTTAGTATATCCGTAGGAGAACTAAATAAAATTTCATGGACAATAACCTCCTACTTGTTAGGATTTACCATTGTTATGCCTATCGCTGGAAAAGTTTGTGATAAATATGGATTTAGAAATACCTTAATCGTTGCATTATTAGTTTTCTCATTTGGTTCATTCTTGGTTGGATTTACAACAAATATTCCAAATAATAGTTTTTTCCCCTCTAAATTATCCTGGTTAATATTTTTTAGATTTATCCAGTCAATGGGAGGTGGAGCAATAATTCCTATAGCTATTGCTAGTATATCTATTATATTAGAAAAAAAGTATTGGGTTTATGGATTTGGTCTTATAGGTGCTTCCGCTGAAGCAGGTGGAGTTATTGGCCCTTTGTGGGGAACTTTAATACTAAATATTTGGGATTGGCCAGCCGCTTTTTATATAAATTTACCATTAGCATTTTTTGTCATATTACTAATTTTCAGTTTGCCAAAATCATCCAGAAGTTCAGTTAAGATTAAATTATTTGACACATTAATTATTTCTATAGCTTTAATTTTATTGACTATACTCATTTCTGAGTTTAATTCACTGGGTTTTTTCAGAATAATTATTGGCCTTATATTGTTCTTTTTAATTTTACTAGCCATCATAAAATTGAAATTTTATAAACAAGATTTAATTCCACAAGAACTTATTCTTTCTAAAACATTTTTATTGACATCAATTACACATTTCTTTTTAGGATGCAGCTTAATAATTGTTATGGTAATAATTCCTCTTTCTGGTTCAACAATATATCAGTTAGAAAGTATTGAGGTTGGATTGTCATTACTTAAATTAACAGCATTTATAGGAATAGGGTCAATATTAGGAATATTAATATCAAAAATAAATACATCACTAACAATGATAATTGGGTCTATATTTATTTCCACTGGTATATTTTTATACATTAACAATTTGGATATTCCCACTAATCAAATAAATTTTATATTTTTTATAATTTGTACTGGATTTGGTCTTTTTATTGTCCCTATTCACAATGCTGGATTTCATAATATTAAAGAAGATATTAGAGGAATTACATCTTCTTTAATTTCTGTATCAAGGATGATCGGTATGATATTTGGACTTTCTCTAATGACGACACTGGGAACAGCTAGATTTTCAGAACTTGTGACGGGAATTCAAATTTTTTCAACTGACCCTAAGATTCAAAATACAATTAATAATGAAATAAATGATGCTGGATTAGAAGTTTTTATTGAGATTATGCAGGGTGCATTTATTTTTTCTTTAGCTACCTTGGTTTCAGTTTTATTATTAATGTATTTTTTAGAAATCAAAAAAAGAAATCATTGATTTTTTACTCTGCCACTACAGTTGCTACTGCATAATTTCTTGAATGACTTATTGATAAAGCTATTCGTTTAATACCTAACTCTTCAGCTTTATTTTTAGCATTTCCATGAAGTAATATTTCAGGAGCCTTACCTCTTTGTCTGTAAACTTCTATTGATTTCCAAGGCACTCCTCTAATACCAGTACCCAAAGCTTTCATAACAGCTTCTTTAGAAGCAAATCTTGCTGCAATTTGAGGGTATCTACCTCTACAATATGAAATTTCTTGATCAGTAAAAACTTTTTTCATAAATCTTTCAGGATATTTTATGCAAACATCTTTGATTCTATGAATTTCTATAATATCAATTCCAGTTAGTAACATTTTTTTATATTTGAATATATTATCTAGTATATGGTTATTTATTTATAAATAAAAGAAAGAGAAATATGTCTTCTAATCTGATTGATGGTAAAGAAATTAGCACAAGCATAAAAAATAATTTAAAATTAGAAATTGATGAAATCAAAAATAATTTTTCAAGATCACCTCATCTAGTTGTAGTTCTTGTAGGATCTAATCCTGCTTCATTATCATACGTTAAAGCAAAGGAAAAAGCATGCAAATTAGTTGGTATAAATTGTCATGTAGAAAGGCTTGAAGAAACAGTTTCAGAAGAGAATTTAATAACATACATAGAAAAATTAAATCAGGATGATCAAGTAGATGGAATGATAGTTCAGTTACCATTACCAAAAAATTTAGATAAAGAAAAAATAATTCAAAAAATATCACCTTACAAAGATGTTGACGGACTAAATAACGAAAACTTAGGCTTATTAGCATCGGGAGATCCAAGATTTGTTCCAGCTACACCTCTAGGAGTTCAAAGGATGATAAATGAGATAGGTATAAAAACTGAAGGTCTGAAAATTGTTATTATAGGTAGAAGCAAACTTGTTGGTATACCACTAGCCTTACTGCTTTCTTCTAAATCAGACCAAGGTAATTCAACTGTAACCATATGTCATAGTAAATCTAAAGATATCAAATCAAATACCTTAGATTCAGATATTATAATTGTAGCTACAGGATTTCCTCATACACTTACTAAAGATATGGTAAGAAAAAATTCAGTAGTAATTGATGTTGGTGTCAATAGAATAGAAGATAATTCAAAAAAAAATGGATTTAGATTAATTGGAGATTCAGATTTCCATGAAATCAAAGAAATTGCATCAAAAATCACTCCTGTTCCAGGTGGCGTTGGACCTATGACAATAGCTATGTTATTAGAAAATGTAACTAAAGCATTTCACATAAACATCAATAAAAGACTGTAAATTATATTATAAAAGCTAGATGTAAAGGCAAAGTTAATTTAAAATTCTCCTATGGCAACACTAAAAGAAGAAAAGAATAAAAGAGTAAAAAAAACTGATAAAGAAAAAAATCAAATGCTTGAACTATTCAGGCAAATGTATCTTATAAGGCAGTTTGAACTAGCTTGTGGTGAAAACTATACAAAAGGTAATATAAGAGGCTTTCTACATCTATATATTGGTCAAGAAGCAACCGCAGTAGGCTCTATTTCATGCTTAGAAGAAGAAGATTATATTATCACTCATTACCGAGATCACGGACATGCAATTGCTAGAGGACTAGACGTAAACAGATCTATGGCTGAATTATTTGGTAAAAAAACAGGACTTTCAAAAGGTAAAGGTGGCTCAATGCATCTTTTTGATTCAGCTAAAAAATTTATGGGAGGTCATGCAATTGTTGGCGGTCAGTTTCCAGTAGCCACAGGTCTAGCTTTAGCATGCCAATATAAAAAAACTGGAGGATTAGTAGTTTGTTACTTTGGAGATGGCTCTACAAACCAAGGCACATATCATGAAACATTAAATTTAGCATCAGTTTGGAATCTTCCTATATTATTTATTTTGGAAAACAACAAATATGGAATGGGATCTGCAATAGATAGAGTTAGAGCAGGTGGAGAAGATTTTTATACTGGTGTGGATACTTATGATATACCTGCAGCACAAGTAAATGGAATGGATGTCCTAGCGGTTAAAGAAGCAACAGAAATAGCAGTTAAAAAGGTTCGCCAAACAGGCGGACCTTTTTATTTAGAGTGTAAAACATTTAGATTTGTAGGACACTCTCTAGCAGATGGTCAAAAATATAGAAAAAGTAATGAAATAACTGAATGGGAAAAACAAGATCCATTAGTTAAATTTCCTAAATGGATTAAGTCAGCAGGGATTGCAACAGATAAAGATTTGGAAAAAATAAAATCTGAAGTCAATAAAACTGTTGAGAAATCAGTAGAATTTGCAGAAACAAGTGAAGAACCTAGCAAGTCTGAGCTAGATGATGACATATACAAGAAATAAATAAAAAATGACCCAATTATTAATGAGAGAGGCAATCAAAAAAGGTTTAGAGGAAGCTCTAGACACAGATCCCAACGTTTTAATAATGGGAGAAGATATAGGAGAATACGGTGGAGCATATGCTGTAACTGATGGTTTTTTATCTAAATTTGGGCCTGAAAGAATTAAGGATACCCCTATATCAGAGGCGACATTTATTGGTACGGGGATAGGAGCAGCCGCAGCAGGTTTAAGGCCTGTAATCGAGTTGATGTCAATAAGTTTCTCTCTAGTAGGGTTTGATCAAATTGTAAATATGGCAGCTAATATTAGATATATGTCTGGAGGTCAAATAGACGTACCAATGGTGATAAGAGCACCTACTGGAGCAGGCGTTCAGCTTGCAGCGACACATTCACAAAGTTTTGAAACATGGCTTGCAGAAGTTCCTGGAATTTTTTGTGTTTGTCCTTCAAACCCAAAAGATGCCTTAGGTCTATTGAGGAGTTCAATAAAAAATAATAATCCTGTTATTTTTGCAGAGCCAGCATTACTTTATGGACTAAAAGGAGATGTGCCTGATGAATATTATGAAATTCCTCTAGGGTCAGCATCAATTTCTCAAGAAGGAAATGATATTTCCTTAGTTTCATACGGCGCAGGAATGAAAATATTGCATGAGACATCAGAAATATTAGCTAAAGAAAATATTAGTTGTGAAATTATAGACCTCAGATCTCTAAGCCCGATTGACTACGATACTATAGGAGAATCTGTTAAAAAAACAAATAGATTAGTAGCGGTAGATACAGCAAGAAAAAATGGTGGAATAATGGCTGAGGTTGTTGCAAATGTCCAAGAATCATTTAATGATTGGTTAGATGGCCCTATTGTTAGAATAGGGGCAGATGATGTCCCATGGCCTTATAACAAAAACTTGGAAGCAGAAGCTTATCCTTCATCTGAAAAAATTTCAGAAAAAATACTAAAAACATTAATTTAACCTTAGAGGAGAGAACTTTGGCAAAAGAAATTACAATGCCTTCAATGGGAGCAGATATGACTGAAGGTACTATAGTAAAGTGGTTGAAACAAGAGGGAGATAAAGTCTTAAAAGGTGACAAATTAGCAGAGATAGAAACCGATAAAACTGTAGTAGAGATGGAGTCTTACAATGAAGGTTTCCTAAGAAAAATCACAGCAGAAGAAGGATCAAAAGTTCAAGTAGGTAAAATAATTGGTTATGTAGGAGATATGGATGAAGAAATCCCTGATGATGATCAAACAGTATCTAATGAAGAATCTGTCAAAGAAATAAAAAATGATTCAGTTGAAAATCCAACTAAAGAAACTGCAAAAAAATCTGAAATAAAGGAGATTAGTAAAGATAAAGCAGAGATTTCTGTAGATTCAGACTCTGTAAAAATCAAAGCTTCTCCAATGGCAAAAAGGTTAGCTAAAGAGAAAAATATCCCTTTATTCGACATCATCGGAACCGGACCAGGAGGAAGAATAACAAAAGATGATGTAAATAATCATGTTCCAGGACCAAGCCTTGTTTCATCTTCACAATTAAGTAAGACTAAAAATATTACTTTGGAAGGTTCTGATATCGAATTGAATAGCATGAGACAGGCTATTGCAAGAGTAACAGTAAAGTCAAAAACAGAGATCCCACATTTTCAAGTTACTGTTGAAGTAGATATGACAGAAGCTATGAAAATGAGATCAGACCTAAATGAAGACCTAGAAAAAGATGGAATGAAAATTTCTGTAAACGATCTAGTGTTAAAAGCTACAATAAATTCTTTAATAAATAACCCTAAATGGAATTCTTCATTTGATGGAGACAAATTAATAATGCATCCTCAAATCAATCTTGGGATAGCAATTGCACTAGAACAAGGATTAATTGTTCCATCTATAATGGATTCTCAAAACTTAGATTTAGTTTCGCTTTCAAAACAAGCTAAGGATCTTGGTAGTAGAGCTAGAGGTAAGGGCAATCCATTAAGTAATGAAGAACTTACTAAAGGTACTTTCTCTACATCAAACTTAGGAATGTTTGGGACACATGCATTTACAGCAATTATCGTCCCTCCTCAAAGTGGAATTATAGCTTTAGGAGAAGTTAAGAAAGAAGCAAAAGTACTTAACAACAAAATTGAAATAAGAGAAATAATGTACGCAACTCTATCTGCGGATCACAGAGTTGGTGATGGTGCGGAAGGTGCGATATTTATGAATGAATTTAGACAACTACTAGAAAAGCCCTCAAGGCTACTATTATGACATCTAAAGTCACTCTTGTAAGTTATTCTCAAGCATCTGATGAATTTGAAAAATTAGGTTTAAAGGATTGCCAAGAGTTAATTGCCTACTGTGCTAGAGTTTCTAATCCCTCAAACCAACTTAACTCTGAAACAAGCGAAAAATTAATTAAATATCTAATAAATAATCAACATTGGTCACCATTAGAGATGGTAAATGTTTGTTTAGAAATTGAAACAACAAGAGATATTGCAAGACAAATTCTAAGGCATAGAAGCTTTAGTTTTCAAGAATTTAGCCAAAGATATTCAAACCCAACTGAAGACATGGAATTTGTTACTAGAGAAGCAAGATTGCAAGATAATAAGAACAGACAAAATTCAATTGATGTTGATGACTCAGATCTTCAGAAAGAATGGAATGAGCGCCAGCAAAAAGTCATAGACGAATCACTAAAGGCATATATGTGGGCTATAGAAAAAGGAATAGCGAAAGAGCAAGCTAGGGCCGTACTTCCAGAAGGAAATACAAAAAGCCGTTTATATATGAATGGAACTTTGAGAAGTTGGATACACTACATTCAATTAAGAGCAGGCCATGGAACTCAAAAAGAACATATTGAAATTGCAAAGGCTTGTGCATTAGTTATTTCAAAAATTTTCCCAATGGCTGATAGTTTATAATTAATCTAAAAATCAGTTTATTGAATGAATATTATTGCTATTGACATAGGTAACACAAGCGTAGATATTGGGCTTTTTTGTGAAGATGAATTAACTCGTACTGCTAGGATTTCTACTAAAGACAATAAGTCGGAGTTTGAAATAGCAAACTCTATCAAATCTCTGTTGAAGATTGAAGAAATCAATCAAAATAATCTAGACATAATTATCAGTTCAGTTGTTCCAAACAAAACCCAAATTGTTGAAAAATCATCAGAAATAATCAATAATAAAAAGCCCATCATAGTAAATCATAACTTCAATCTTCCTTTGCAAAATACATATAATCCTCCAGAAGATGTGGGTATAGACAGACTTGTAGATAGTATTGCTGCAGTTAAACTTTATGGATCTCCTTCGGTAATTTTAGATATCGGAACATGTTTAGTATTTAATGCTGTTTCATCAGATAATGAATATCTAGGAGGGTCTATTATTCCAGGCTTAAACATGGCTGCAGATAGTTTAGCAAATTCAACAGCTCTTTTAAGACCTGTTGAATTAAGAATACCTGAAAATTTTATTGGGAAAAATTCAATTGAATCTATTCAATCTGGAATAATTTTAGGATACTCAGAACTTATCAAGGGCGTGTATAAAAAATATTCTGAAAAAATTTCTTCACAAAAAGATTGCCCATTAATCATTACTGGAGGAGGAGCTGAATTAATTCTTCCTATTTTAGATTTAGAATATATATATAATGAAAATTTATCCTTTATGGGGTTAAAATACATTTATGAGCAAGAAAATAATTAAAAATAAAAACATAATTCTTTGTGTAACAGGATCGATTGCCGCATATAAGTCAATTTACTTATCATCATTACTAGTAAAAGAAGGGGCAAATGTGCAGGTTATGTTATCAGAATCTGCAAAAAATTTTGTTGGAGAATCTTCTTTCTCTGGGATAACACACAATGAAGTTATTACAGGATATTATGATTCAAAAACTTCCTTATCAATTGATCATATTGAGATTGCAAAAAAAGCAGATGTTATTGTAGTTGCTCCTGCTACAGCAAATATTTTAGCGAAGATTGCTTTAGGAATATCTAGTGATCCAATTGTAGGAAGCATTTTAGCTACAAAAGCACCAATATTAATAGCACCTGCAATGGATGGTGATATGTACAGCTCCAAACAAATTCAAGGTCACATCAATGAAATCAATAATTTAGGTTACAAAATTTCTGGGCCCGAAAAAGGAAGGCTTGCATCAGGTATAGAAGAATTTGGTAGAATGACTGAACCCGAATCATTATTAGATGAAATAATAAATATTTTTCAAAAAAAAAAAGATTATAATCAAGTAGAAGCAATAGTAACTGCAGGTGGAACAATAGAAGATATTGATCCCGTTAGATACATTTCAAACAAATCTTCTGGAAAAATGGGAATAGCATTGGCTAAAGCCTTAAGGGATAGAGGAGCAGTCGTAAACTTAGTGTACGGAAGAGTAGATTCACTTGAAGAAACATATGGAATTAATAAAATCCCTACAAAAAGCGCCGTAGAAATGAAAAATGAGATAGAGAAATTAATCGATAGATCTCAAATTATTATTATGTCAGCAGCTGTAGCAGATTACAGAGTAAAAAAAATTTCAAAAGAAAAAATTAAAAAAGATAATTTAGACTCAATACAATTAGAAAAAAACCCAGATATATTAAAAAGTTTAGATAGCTCAAAAATAATTAAAGTAGGATTTGCGGCAGAATCTGAAAATCTTTTAATTAATGCCAAAAAAAAATTGTCATCTAAAGATTGTAAAATAATCGTTGCTAATGATATAACGTTAGAAGGAAGTGGTTTTGGATCAGACAATAATAAGGCAGTATTAGTAGATAATGATGGCGAAGAAACATTTCCCTTGATGAGTAAAAATGAACTTGCACACAAAATACTTGATAGAGCAAAAAAATTTATAAATTAGGAGAATAAGTTGAGACTTTATTGGAGAACAAGAAAAAAAGGATTAGATTTAGTTGTTGAAAACGATGAAAAAGATATATTTGTGGTAGGAGGAGTTAGAGATACAAAAAGAGGCATAGAAGCTTTGGCCAAAACTACTGGTTATGATCCTTCAAGAGCTATAAAAGGCCTTTCATCAATTGATGAAGGGAAAATATTCGTAGAAAATTTTCAACCATGGTTAGAATTTTTCCCTGGTGAAGATCTAAATATTGAAATGGAGTAATTAAATGGAATTGATAGAAATTATCGAAGGACTTAAGAAATATGATTCAGCTACTGTTCAGAATGCGATGATGACTATAGATAGTTATGACAAAGAACAAATTGATTATTCAAGTCCAGAATTAAAATCATATCATCTAGAAAATGGAACAGTTGTAGGAGTTGCAGTAACTTGTAAAGTTACACCATTATATGAGCCCAAAGAAAAATTGGACTGGGACGAGTACTATGACTTAATCGATAAGTCTGACCTACCTGTGGTAGGGATTATAGTTGATATAGAAAAAAATAAAGGTAGAGGAGCGGTTATGGGTGATGGAATGGCACTTAAACATAAAGTATTAGGTGCTGTGGGAGTCATTAACGGAGGATCAATCAGAGATCTTCCTGGAATTGCCGATGTAGGAATGTCTGTCTGGGCCACAGGAAGAGTTCCTGGGCATGGTCCATTTAATCTAATTGAAACGCAAACTTCTGTTGAAGTCGGAGATCTTATTATCAATCCTGGAGATCTTATAGTTGGAGATACTGATGGAATTACAAGAGTTCCTATTGAGATTGCAGAAGAAACACTAATTTGTTGTAAGAAGGTTCGAGACTATGAAACAGGAGTCTTTGATGAACTAAAAAAAAAAATTATAAATATAAAGGAAGAATAGGCTATAGATCTTTATAACTCTTCGTTATTAGAAATTATTTCAATAGCTATATTATCTTCATTGTTTATCTCTTTTTGAAATTCAAAACAATTAGATGCATTACAAAAATCATCAAAACTATGATTTAGAATCGCATGATAATTTTTATTTGTAACAATTGTCATTTTTTCTACAGGTTTTCCTAATCCAATACCTTTAGAAGTTTTTGATTGCCTTACTGATCTTATCGCCTTTATTACAACGTCTAATGAATTGCTGTATTTTGATTTATTAAATTTCATAAATTCGTTTTCATCTGGCCAGTTAGAATCATGTATTGATTTTGTATTCGTTTCTTCAGCAAAACACCAAGACCAAATTTCATCTGTTATAGTTGGGAGAACAGGAGCCAATAGTCTAATTAAAACAGATAATCCTAATCTCAATGAAGTTACAGCTGAAGCTTTTTCATCTCCTTCTGAATTAAATACTCTCTTCTTAACAAGCTCAAGATAATTATCCGTAAAAGTATTCCAAAAAAATTCTTCTGTAATTTGTAATGCCTGTGCAAATTGATAATCGTTGTAATAATTTGTTACATTATCAACTAATTTTGATAATTCACCGATAAATGATGAATCCAATTCAGTCAAATTATTAGTTGCATAAGAGTCATGGGATAAAACAAATTTTGCGGCATTAAATAATTTAGTTACAAGTTTATTACCTATAACAAATACATTTTCATCATAAGTTGTATCCGTACCTAATCTTGCTGATGCAGCCCAATATCTTACAGCGTCAGCCCCATACTGATCGATTGTATCTATTGGAGTGATAACATTTCCTTTTGATTTACTCATTTTTTTTCGATCAGGATCCAAAATCCATCCAGATATAATCACATTCTTCCATGGGATAGTATTATTATGTAAAACCGATTTTACAATCGTATAAAAAGCCCATGTTCTAATTATTTCGTGGCTTTGAGGTCTAATATCCATGGGAAAAAGTGATTTCATTTCATCATTTGAACCTCTACCCCACTTAGCTACTATTTGAGGAGTAAGAGAGGATGTAAACCATGTGTCAAAAACATCTTTTTCTCCAATAAAACCATTAGGCTTTCCTCTTTGATTTTCAGTATATTCCTTCGGACAATCTATTTCAGGGTCTATAGGTAATTCATCTATACTGGGGATGAGTACATCTTCATAATTCGGTAAACCATTTGTATCGAGTTTATACCATACAGGAATAGGGACACCAAAAAATCTCTGCCTACTTATGCACCAATCTATTGATAGATTTTCAGTCCAATTTTCGTATCTTTTAGACATATAGTCAGGATGCCATTTTATTTGCCTTCCTGCATCTAATAATTTTTCTTTCTTATCCACTATTTTTACAAACCATTGCCTAGAAGATATATATTCTATAGGTGAATCTCCTTTTTCATAAAATCTAACGGGATGAGTTATTTTTTTGGGTTCATTTATTAATGCTGGAGATTTATCATTTGAATTATTCGGATCTCTCAGTAATTCAATTATGATATTTTTTGACTGCTTGAGATCTTTACCAATTATTTTTTTTATATTTTGATTTGCTAATTCTGGATCTTCACTCTTCCAAATAACATTTTTATCGCTATTTTCAAATTTTATATCAGCAATAATTCCATCAAGATTAAATAATTGTCTAAGTGGTAAAGAATTCTCTCTCCACCATTGAACGTCAGTTTGGTCTCCAAAAGTACAAACCATCAAAATACCAGTACCTTTTTCCATTTCAACAATATCACTTGGAAAAACAGGAATTGGAGAAAAAAACACAGGAGAAATAGCTGTTTTACCAAATAAATGCTTATATCTTTTATCTTCTGGATGAGCTGTTATACCAACACAAGATGGTAAAAGTTCTGGCCTAGTAGTAGATATGATTATTTGTTCATCTGAATCTTTTAATCCAAATTTTATGTCATGATAAGCTCCTTCAATATCCCTATCTTCAATTTCAGCTTGTGCTACTGCCGTTTGAAAATCAATATCCCACATAGTTGGTGAATCAGATTGATATATTAATTTTTTTTCAAATAAGTCAATAAAAGACAATTGAGCTATACTTCGAGATTTAGAATCTATAGTAGAGTATTCATCTTTCCAATCAATAGAGTAACCCATCTTCCTAAATAGATCCTTAAACACAACTTCATCTTTTTGGGTAACGATTTCACACATTTCAATAAAATTTTTCCTGTTGACGATTAGGGGATCATTTTTTGAAATTCCTTTAATTTTTTTTTCTTTTTCGACAATTAAGTTTTCTATATATGGAACATTATTATCAATTCTTACACCAAAAATATTTTGAACTCTTCTTTCAGTTGGTAATCCATTATCATCCCAGCCCATTGGATATATTACATTAAAATTATTCATTCTCTTGAAACGAGCTATTATATCCTGATGAGTATAAGAAAAAATATGACCTACGTGAAGTGAACCAGAAACTGTTGGAGGCGGAGAATCTATAACAAATGAATTTTCCCTTGGCTCATTTTCTATTCTAGAATATATTTTATTTTGATCCCAACTCTCTCTCCAAAATGATTCTTTTTCTCTAAAATCAAATCTTTTGGCCATTTCTTTAGGATTTACAATTTTAAAATTTTCAGAAATTTGAACACCTCTAGTTTAGACTGTTTTGTTTATTTTTAGAACACAAAATCAATATTTTTTTTTCTTGTAGATCTATTCGAATATAATCTTTTATTCTCAGAATCCATAAATTTATATAAAAACATAGTTCCTTTTTTAGTATCCGAAGCTAATTTTGATGGTTCAGAGTTATCTACTCTTTTCTTGAAGCACCAATATGTAAACTTTTCAAATTCTAATTCAGAAATTTTCTTTGTAGTAATCTTAAACTCTGAAAAAAAATCATCAATTAGTTTATTATAAGTAATATTATATATTTGTGAGTATACATCTTCAGGTGTATATCTTACAAAATTCCCATATGAAATTTGTCTTTTTAATAATTCTTCTTCTGAATAAGCAATAAGGCATCTTTCTATTGTAACTCCGTAAAAATACGATAAATGTGCATTATATTTTTCAAAGCCAATCAATTCTCTAAATTTATTTTCTGAAAAAGTTGCATAAAGATGAGGATTGAAAATCCAATTAATTAATTTTGTATTTAAAGATTCATCAAAGCGAAAGTAATCTATTATTTTTACAGCTAATCTTTTCCAATTAAATGCTTCGTGCAAAATAAGATAATCATAACTATTTTTATTATTTATTTTCCAATTTCCAATTATAGATAAAATGTTTTCTTTATAGTTATTATGGTCAATTTTAGAAAATTTTTGGATAATTTTTTCTTCTTCTTTACCAAACATAATTTTTCTTATTTTCTCTTTTTAGAATTTTTTTTATTTATTCTTTCCATTCTTCTTCTATCTTTTCGAGAAAGATTAGAGTTTGAATTAGTTGAACTACTACTAGCAATTTCCATGTTTTTTCTTGTGTCATCAAAATCACTCTTTTGCTCTTTATAAATTCTATTATTAGTTTTCTGAATATTACTAACTCGGATTGCATCACTTGCAACCTGAGATTGAATTTGTTTCATAAGTAAAGAAAACATATCAAAACCCATTTTTTTGTACTGAATCAATGGATTTCTCTGACCTATAGCCTCCAAACCGATAGATTGCCTCATATTATCCATTACAGTAAGATGTTCAACCCATTTGGAATCTATTGAGTGAATAAAGATTTGACTATCTAATCTATTAGATAATTCTTCAGAAAGGTTATCCACCCTAAAATTATAAATCTCTCTAGCTTTTTCAATTAAGAAATCTTTGTTGAATGATTCATTTTTTGATAAATCTTGAATAGCATCTTCAGGGAAATAATTACGTAAAAAAGCTATTTTATTTACATCATCAAAATCATTATTTAATTCATTGGAGATAAAATAATCGGACATTTCTAGATCTATATATTCAAAAATTTCCTCACTTAAACTTTCTGAAAAAAGAGCTTTTGTTCTCAATTTATATATCACATCTCTTTGAGTATTCATTACATCATCGTAATCAACCAAGGTTTTTCTTATTTCAAAATGGTAAGCTTCAACTTTTGATTGTGCTGATTCTATAGATCTAGAGATCATTTTATTTTCAACTGCTTCATTTTCATCCCACTTGAACATACTCATTGCTGACTTAATCCTGTCTCCACCAAATCTTTTTACCAAGCTATCCTCTGTAGAAATAAAAAATTGAGTTATCCCAGGATCACCTTGTCTTCCTGCTCTACCACGAAGCTGATTGTCTATTCTCCTTGATTCATGTCTTTCTGTCCCTAAAACATATAATCCACCGTTATCGAGAACTGCTTTATTATTTTTTTGCCACTCTGATTTATTATCATAATTTTCAGGATTTCCTCCCAAAATAATGTCTGTCCCTCTTCCAGCCATATTTGTAGACACAGTAATTGAATATGGAGCCCCAGCTTCAGATATAATTTTAGCTTCAGACTCATGTTGTTTAGCATTTAAAACATTGCATTTTAATCCTTCTGATTTCAGAAGTCTTGATAAAAATTCAGATTTTTCAATCGTAGTAGTACCAACAAGAACAGGGATACCATTTGAATTTAGTTCTATTATTTTTTGAGATACAGCTTTCCATTTTGCATTTTCGGTCATGTAAATTTGATCTGGTAAATCATCTCTTAATGAATTTTTATTAGTTGGGATTTCTAGAACATCTAGTTTATATATCTTCTGAAATTCTTCTGCCTCAGTTGCAGCTGTTCCTGTCATTCCTGATAACTTCCCATATAATCTAAAATAATTTTGTAATGTGATAGTTGCATATGTAACAGATTCTCTTTTGATACTTACAGACTCTTTAGCCTCAATAGCTTGATGTAGTCCATCAGAATATCTTCTACCCTCCATTAATCTTCCTGTAAATTCATCAACAATAATAACCTCTGAATCTCTAACAACATATTGATCATTTTTGATATAAAAGTTGTTAGCTTTGATGGCATTTTCTAAAAGGTGTGAAAAGATTTGATTTTCTTCAGAATATAGATTATCTATACCTAATTCTCTTTCAACTTTATCTATTCCAGATTCAGTTAATGCAACAGATTGTCTTTTTGAATCTACTTGATAATCTTCTTCAATAATCAATTTAGAAGAGATTTTTGAAAACTTTTTGTAATCTTGTGTTTTATCAGGAGCGGGGCCAGAAATAATTAGAGGAGTTCTTGCCTCATCAATAAGTATATTATCTACCTCATCAACTATTGCAAAATCAAGATCACGTTGAACTTTTTCTTCTGGTTTTTGAGACATATTATCTCTCAAATAATCAAAACCAAACTCATTATTTGTACCATAAACAATATCGGATTTATAAACATCTTCCCTAGAGGCATCTATAAGCTCTAGTTGATTTTCAGAATTTTTTGATAATAAAAAAGATCCATTGTTTTGTATGCAACCAACTGTTAATCCTAAAAAATTATAAATAGTACCCATCCAAAGCGAATCTCTTTTTGCAAGATAATCATTCACAGTAACAACATGAACACTTTTATTAGAAAGCGTGTTTAAGTAAGCGGCTAATGTTGCTACTAAAGTTTTTCCTTCTCCTGTCCTCATTTCGGCTATTTTCCCTTGATGAAGACATAAGCCTCCGATAAGTTGTACATCGAAGTGCCTCATAGATAAACACCTATTTGATGCTTCTCTAACTACTGCGAAAGCGTCTGCAAGAATATCATCTAATGAGTTATTTGATTGATACTCTTCCCTTAAAATATAAGTATGATTTTTTAATTCTTCATCACTTATTGAAGTATATTTTGATTCTAAAGAATTAATTTCATCAACAATTTTGTATAAATTTTTGATTTCTTCTTCATTAGAATTTTTTATTAATTTTTTTATAAAATTAAACATATAGTATTAATCATAAGAAAAGTGCACCAACAGAATCACCACGATTTGTTCGCTTGATAGCTTCGCCTAGCAATTCTGAAATAGGAAGAATTTTAAGTTTTGAATTTTCATTTTCTATGGGTAAACTATCCGTTACAACGATTTCTTTTATATCATCAGTACGTATTATCTTACTTAATGAGCTGTTTGGAAATACTCCATGTGTAGCTGCTACATAAACATCTTTTACACCATTATCCTTAAGTATTTTTGAGCCTGCTATCATGGTGCCTCCAGTATTAATTTCATCATCAAATAGTATAGCTGAACGGTCTTTTACTTCTCCAATTATATTAAGCGTTTCAACTGTATCTTTATTTCCTATTCTTCTCTTCTCAATAATAGCCAATGGAGCTCCTAATTTATTTGCAAAATCTCTAGCTCTTTTCGTTCCACCAATATCAGGAGATACAACGACCCAATCATCTAATTTTTTTTCAACAAAATAGCTTGCAAGAATTGGTAAAGCTGTCAATTCGTCAACAGTCGCCGAAAAAAAACCTTGTACTTGTCCAGCATGTAAATCCATCATCATAACTCTGTCTGATCCTGCTGTTGTTATCAAGTCAGCTATTAGTCTACCTGTGATTGGAACTCTTGGCTGATCTTTCTTGTCTGTTCTTGCATAAGAAAAATAAGGAATAACAGCAGTTATTCTACCTGCGGAGGCTCTCTTAGCTGCATCAATCATGATCAAAAGCTCCATAATATTATCATTTACAGGAAATGCCGTGGGCTGAATAATAAAAACATCACGTTCTCTTACATTTTCAAGTATTTTTACAAAAATATTATCATTATTAAATTTGAAAACCTCTGCTTTAGTCAGATCTTGTCCTATATAGGAAGCTATATCTTCTGCTAGTGTATGATGAGCGTTGCCACTAATAATTAATGGACCTTTTTGGATATTTTTCATGTTCAAATTTCTTTATATTCATAATCTATCAAAAAAAAATATTAAAAATAATAATTTTAGAAATATTAAAGTATTAAAATTTTTCTAATATAGGTAATCTTTGAAAATAATATTATACTTTACTTATAAACATTTTTAATTATGGAAATTTATTTAGCTAATCCTAGAGGTTTTTGTGCAGGGGTTGTTCTTGCAATTGACCTAGTAGAAATTGCACTAGAAAAATATGGCGCACCTGTTTATGTAAAACATCAAATTGTTCATAATCCTGTTGTTGTGTCTGAAGTTGAATCAAAAGGGGCCATTACAGTTGAAAATGTATCAGATATCCCAGATAATTCAGTTGTAGTTTTTTCTGCTCATGGATCACCACCTGAAGATTACAAGTTAGCTGAGAAAAAAAACATCAAAGTCATAGATGCAACCTGTCCATTAGTAACTAAGGTTCATAATGAAGCAAAAAAATACTCTAAAGAGGGTAAGAATATAATATTAGTTGGTCACAAAGGACATCAAGAAGTGATCGGAACTTCCGGTCAAGCAAATATGAAAATTATTGATGATAGGGAAAAATTTGAACTAAAAAAAGAGAAATCAGATGATCAAGATGTAATCGTACTATCTCAGACCACTTTGTCTGTAAGAGACACAGAGGATACTGTAGATAAGATTAAATCTGTATATCCAAATGCTCTAGTAAGAAACGATATCTGTTATGCAACAACAAATAGACAAGAAGTAACTGTTAAACTTGCTGAAAAAGTAGACTTAATACTTGTTGTAGGAGCATCTAACTCTTCAAACTGCAATAGACTTAGAGATGTATCCATACAATCTGGTACAAAGGCATATCTTATAAATTCCTTTGACGAAATAGATCCTGCATGGCTAAGAGGAATAAAAAAACTTGGCCTAACGTCTGGAGCATCTACTCCAGATAAGTTAGTTTATGAGATTATTAAAAAATTAAATCCATCAAATGTATTTAAATTCGATGATATAGAAGAAGACATTAAGTTTGAAATTCCTAGAAAAGTAAAAGAACTTCTGAATGAATGAACAAAAAAAATCTTATAATCATATCCTTAGCTCCTTTCCTGTTTTCTTGCTATCTAAATGATGAAATTTATGATTATTTTAATTTCTGCTCAGAAAATTTACTAAATTACGATCAAACTGAATCAATTCTTCAAAAAAAAGATATTAGTTATCCATTAGAAACTTTTATTGCAGAAAAAGAAGAAGAATATAAAACAGGATTAATGTGTAGAAGAAATTTACCCCCAAATTTAGATGGAATGATTTTTAAGTATAAACAAGAACAAAATAGGGGATTTTGGATGTATAAAACATATATACCTCTAACGGTAATATATTTTGATAAAAATGGATATTCAATAAAAATTTCACATATGTCTCCCTGTAAAAGAGAAATTTTTGAAAGTAAAA
>PAOY01000007.1 GCA_002710135.1 Dehalococcoidia bacterium
AACTCCTGTTACCTCGATTCAATTAAATGTAGAAGCACTTAAGAACAGTATAAAAATTGATAATAAGCAAGACTTTGATTATTTTTTAGAAAAAATTACTTTTGACTCTGAAAGATTACAAAAGATTTCATCTGATATAGAGAATGTTCATGCTTTAGAATCAGGGATTATTAATTTATTTTTAGAAGAGTTTTCAATTGATGATTTTATCATTGAATCCAAAAAAATCATTGATACTTTATTAGATGCCAAGCAAATAAAATTAGAAATAAATAAAAAAAATAAATTTAATAAAATAATAATAGATAGAAATCTTTTTATGACAATTTTTGAAAATATTATTTCTAATTCTATTAGATATTGTGAAAAAGGAAGTTCTATTGAAATAGACTTATCTAAGAGAAAAAATGAACTGGAAATTATTTTTAAGGATTATGGAGCAGGTGTTTCAGAAAAAGATTTACCTCATATATTTGAAAGATTTTACAGAGCTGACGGCTTGAGAGATGATAAACATTCAGGGCTAGGACTTTCTATTGTAAAGCATATCGTAGAGCTCCATAAAGGAAAAATTTATGCTAAAAGTTTATTGGGAGAAGGATTATCAATATATATCAAAATCCCCCAATAGAATGAACATATTTAACGTTGATTTAACAATGTAGATATTGATTGTAATAATCTTGATTTGAAATTATTTTTTAATTTAGGTTTTTATGCAAAAAGATTCTCGAGGAATAGCTAAAAGAAAAATAGAAGAAACTTTAGTTCTAAATTTATTAAGACTAAGTGGTTTGATTTCTATTATTACAACAATTGGAATAATTTCTATTTTAGGAATTAATTCTATTCCCTTTTTTACTGAAGTAGGATTACTTGAATTTTTTACTGGATTAGAATGGACTCCTTTATTTATTCCTCAAAACTTCGGTGTATCTCCTTTAGTTAATGGAACTTTCCTTGTTGCTCTTATAGCTGCGGGAACAGCCTTGATATTTGGACTAGGAAGTGCTTTTTATCTATCTGAATATGCAAGTAGAAAAGTGAGAAAAATACTAAAACCTTTTTTAGAAATACTTGCTGGTATTCCTACTGTAGTCTATGGTTATTTTGCATTAACTTTTGTTACTCCAATAATTCAATTTATTTTCCCTGAAACAATTATTTTTAATGCATTAAGTGCAGGTTTAGTTATGGGTATAATGATTATTCCAATGGTCTCTACTTTGTCAGAGGATGCAATGAATGCTGTGCCAATGAGTCTAAGAGAAGCAGCTTATGGACTAGGTGCAAAAAAATATCAAGTTGCTTTAAGAGTAATTTTTCCATCAGCAATTTCAGGAGTAGTTGCTTCATTTATATTAGCTATTTCAAGAGCTATAGGGGAAACAATGATAGTAAGTCTTGCGGCTGGAGGAAAACCTGCATTAACCATAAATCCTCTTGATGCAATACAAACTATGACAGCCTACATTGTTACCGTTAGCCAAGGAGAAACTCCTCAAGGATCTCTTGAATATAACAGTATATTTGCGGTAGGATTATTGCTTTTTTTATTGACTCTTATCATGAATTTAATTGGAAGAATCGTTGTTACAAAATATGCACAAAATTATGAATAAACTATGAAAGAAAATTTTTTTTACATACTATTTTTATCAGCAATATTAATTGGTATTTTTTCTCTTGTTGTTTTGTTCGTAGATATTATTTTTGATGGTTATAAGTATCTTACTTGGGATTTTTTGACTAATTATGCATCAAGAAAAGCAGATAAATCTGGGATTTTAGCACCATTGGCAGGTACATTATGGCTTATAGTATTGACGGCGTTATTTACTATACCAATCGGAGTATCTACAGCTTTATACCTTGAAGAATTTGCATCTGAAAATTTATTTAATAAAATTATAAAAATTAACGTATCAAACTTAGCTGGTGTTCCTTCAATAATTTACGGTTTACTTGGATTAGCTTTTTTCACTTATACATTATCTCTTGGAAAAAGTTTATTAGCTGGAGCATTGACTATGACTTTACTTGTTCTTCCAATAGTAATCATAGCTTCTCAGGAAGCAATAAGAACTGTACAGCCATCCTTGAAAGACGCAGCATATGCACTTGGTGCAACAAAATGGGAAGTTTCAAAAAAAGTTATTCTCCCTCATTCAATTGGAGGTATAATGAGTGGAATAATATTAGCCATGTCTAGAGCTATCGGTGAAACTGCACCTATATTAATAATTAGTTCGATAGTATTTATAACCATGGTTCCATCAGGACCATTAGATAGATTTACTATTTTACCTCTTCAAATATATACTTGGGCTTCATTTCCTAATGATGATTTTAGAGCTATAGCATCTACTGGGATTATAGTTTTATTATTTATATTAATTCTGATGAATTCATTTGCTGTATACGTAAGATTTAAGACACAGGATTAATTTCTATTTTGTTAGAATATATTGATAAAGCAAATATAATATGTCTAATACTTACTGGTTAGTGAATTTTTCACTAGATAATTTTAATATTTCAAAGAAAAGATCTTTTGATCTTTTGGGATTTTCAAAAAAAGATAATAAATTAACTAATAAAATAAATATTAATGACCATGTATTATTTTATATTTCTGATTTAAAGTGCTTTGTAGGATCTTCAATTGTTAATTCAAAGAAATTTTTTGACAAAAAGAAAATTTGGGAACCTCAAGAAGACGATGTTAAGTTACCTTATAGAGTTAAGTTAAAATCAACGAAAATTTTGCCTGAAAAAAAATTTATGAGTGGCTATGATGTTGCTCCTTCATTGGGTTATATCAAACGGTGGGCACCTGAAGACTGGTATTTAGCCCTTCTAGCTCCTGTTCATATTATTTCTCACAATGATTATGAAATCGTTTCGAGAGATATTGATAATTTATTAAGTCCAAAGCCAAAAAATAATCAATCAGTCAAAAAATCAAGAAGGTCTAAGAAAAAGAAGTGATTATATATTAAGAACATATTTTGAATTTTGTTCTATTTTATCAATTATAAACTGTGATTTAACTTTTTTTAAATTTGCTAATTTTTCTACAATTAACACTAAGTCTTTAGGTTCAGTCCATCTTAATCTGTTTTTCTTGAAATATTGAGGGTAGCTATCTGTTTCGATAACTAATTGTTCAATAGGTATTTTTTTTATCACATCAGATAAAATTTCGTCTCTTAGGAAAGGCTTTGCTACAGATATATAAATATTATTTTCTATTAGTTTTTTTGCATAATCATAATTTCCTGAAAAATAATGAGCTACTGATCTTAATTCATTGATTTTTGAACTTTTGAGCAAATCTATAGCTTCTTTTTCAGCATTTCTTACATGAAAAGCTACTGGTAAGTTCAATTTTTTTGCAAGGATAATTTGTTCGTAAAAAAATTCCTTTTGAATTTTTTTTTCAGGGGAATTTTCTTGAAAATCCAAACCTATTTCACTAATCATAATAGTTTTTTTATGTTTAGCCATTTCTGTTAATTTCTCAATATATTTATTAGTATTCTCATCCAATATATTTTGAGGATGAATACCCACTGCAGCATAGATTTCATCGTATTTTGTTGATAAATTTACTGAATTTTGAGAGTCGGATATAGTTGTTCCAGCTGCAATAATTATTTTTACATTATTTTTTCTAGAATTATTTATCAATATTTCTATATCTTCGTTGTTAAATTGTTGTACATGTGTGTGTATATCGATTAGCATTTTAAAAATCTACTATTAAATCAATTAAATTGGAGTAAAAATGAGACCAGGATTTGGACAATTTAGAGTTGCTACTCCTGAATACTTGAGATTTGCAGCTCAGTATGGGGTGAAAGACATATTACTAAATAATCCATCACTTCAGGAAGAAAAACCTGGAGTATGGTCAAAAAAAGAATTATTAAAATTAAAATTAAGTGTAGAAAGTTATAATCTTAGACTCTCAGCAATTGAGAATGTGCCTACTCACTTTTATGATCAAATAATGCTTAATGGTCCCCAAAAAAATCTGCAAATTGATAACATGATTCAAAATATATCAAATATGGCAGATTTAGATATTCCTTTATTTGGATATAATTGGATGCCGTCTCACGTGTGGAGAACTGCCCCAAAAATTATTAGGAGCGGAGCTGTTGCAACTGCTTTTGATTATGAATCTGCAAAGCAGATGCCAATATCCCATGGTAGAGAATATACTGAGAGTGAATTATGGGCAAATTTAGAAGAATGGATAAAAATAATAACACCAGAAGCCGAAGCAAAAAATATTCGCTTGGGAATTCATCCATGTGATCCTCCTGTTGAGACTTTAGGAGGAATTCCTCAGCTTTTTAGATCTTTTGATTCTTATAAAAGATTAATTGAAATAATTGATTCCCCATCAAATGGAATTGAATTTTGTCAAGGAACTTTTTCAGAAATGGAAGATGCAAAAGATGGAGGAATATATGAAATGATAGATTATTTCTCTTCTAGAAATAAAATTCTATATGTTCATTTTAGAAATGTTTCAGGAACTGTTCCAAAATTTAATGAAGAATTTATCAATACTGGTTATGTAGATATGCATAAAGCTATGAAAATTTATCATAAAAATGGATTTGATTCATTTTTTATAGAAGACCATGTTCCTCAAACTTTTGATGACACAGAATGGGGACATAGGGGTAGAGCATTTGCAAACGGGTATATCCAAGCGCTAATAGAATCAGTTACCAAAGAAAATAAATTTAATGACTAAAAAAGTAATATTTATCACAGCTGCGGCAGGGGCTATGGGTAAATCTCAAGCTATCCGTTTTGCAAAGAATGACTATAAAGTTTTTCTTACAGATGTCGATAAAAATAAATTAAAAAAAATTGAATCAGAGCTAAAAACTAAGTATCCAGATATTTCTTCAGATCATCTAGACGTTAGATCAGAAGAATTATGGAAAAAAAGTATTGATAAATGTCTTTCTGAATTCGGTTATGTAGATGTTTTATGCAATAATGCTGGTGCAAATTATAGAACCGGATTTGATGATCAATCAATTGAGATGTGGGAAAAAATTATATCTATTGGCTTAACAGGTGCGTTTTTGGGGATTAAGGCAGTGGTAAAAACTATGAAAAAAAAGGGTGGTGTAATAATAAATTTAGGCTCTTTAGCTACTGTAAAAGGTAGTGATTCTTCTCCTGGATATTCAGCTCAAAAAATGGGATTAATTGGTCTGACTAAATCTGCTGCATTAGCTTATGCTAAATATAAAATAAGATGTAATATAGTTTCCCCTGGTCATGTAGATACTCCATTTATAAGGTCAAATAATGAGTATAGTCCAAACGACTGGTCCACAAGTATAGATAATCCTAAAAATTATCAAAATAGACTAAATAAAATTCCACTTGGAAAATTTCTAACTCCTGATGATATTTCTAAAACTGTATTATTTTTGTGCTCTGAAAATGCAAGTATGATAACAGGTGAAAATTTATTAGTTGATGGAGGTGCCGCTCTTAGTTAATTTTTTTTACATTAGATGAAAATATTATAAAAATACAAGCTAATAAAGCAATTAATCCAAACATTGGAAAACTTAGTTCGTAAGAACCAGTAAAATCATAAATTAATCCCGCAGAAATACCTCCAACAGCTTGACCTGCACTAACAAAAGGCTCTGAATATCCTCGTATAGATCCAATATTATCTTTCCCAAAAATATCAGCTAAAACTACAGGTGGAATCACCAATAATCCTCCTAACGCCATACCAAATATAAATCCAATTAAGTATGCTAATACAATGTTAGAGATTAATAAAAATAGTAAAGCAGAAAGTCCTAACCAAATACATCCAAAAAAGTATACGTATTTTGATGAAAATTTATCTGTAGCCCATCCTGTAACAAGGCTTCCTACTCCCGTTCCTAGGGCCATTATAGTTAATGCTGATGCTGCAAAAATAGGGTTTATACCTTTATCAATTAGGTATGCCGCTTGATGGATATTTACTCCAGTATGAATAAAATATGTTAAAAATCCAACTATTGATAACATCCAAAAAGGCCTTGTTTTTAGAGCATTTCTTAGTGAAATTGAAGATAAAGTACGATCTTTGTTACCTGAAGTTTTTTTTAGTTCCAAGTATTTTTTATCGTTAGAATTTATCTCTTTAGGATTATCTACCATAGTGAAAAATACTAATGGTAATGAAATTAGCCATACCAATAGTCCTATAAAAATCCAGCTTATTCTCCAAGAATCAGGATTATTTCCATCAAGGTCAATAATTAGCTGAGCAAATAAAGGGAAAAGTCCCATTCCTAAAGAATGGGATAAACCTAAAATTCCTGTTGCTTTCCCTCTGTTGTTTACAAACCATTTAGCTACGACTGTTGAAGCCCCTATTTGAACTGGTGAACTAAAAATTATTCTTCCAATACCAAAAAGTATGTAAAAAGTAATGGGATTGAAAGTTCTGCTAATTAATAAGGATGAAATTCCTAATAATGATATCGAGAAGAATAGTGTTTTTTTAGAACCATATTTTTGAATTAAGTAACCTGAAAGGGGAGAAATGAATACAGATAAAATTCCTGCTAATGATGATGCTCCCACAATTAAAGTTCTTGACCATCCTAAATCTTCACTCATGGGATAAACAAAAACGGCTATAGTTAGTGTAGCTGCAGCATTTCTAACAAACATTGTTGAACCAGATCCTGCAACAATAATCCATCCATAATAAAATGATGTATTTTTTTCAATGAATTTCGCTAATTGGTTCATTGTAGCTCTTTATTTAATCTAATAATAGAATGTAACATTAAATTTATTATCCGTTTAGGACTTTGGGAGAGAGAATGTCTATTAATTTCGATAAAAATAAATATCTTAAGCAAATTAATCTTATAGAAGGAGAAAAAAGTTTTTTTGATATTAAATCTTTAACTGACGACAATAATATCAATTTAAGTAAAATCCCTTTCTCTATTCGAATACTGATAGAAAATGTTTTAAGATCAAATCATAATGAAATTTCTAATTTACAGCAGGTAGAGCAGTTGATAAATTGGTCTGAAGATTCAGTCCCTGATAAAGAATTCCCTTATATGCCTGGTAGAGTTATATTACAGGATTTTACTGGAGTTCCTGTTGTTGTAGACTTAGCAGCAATGAGAGATGCCGTGAGTACCTTAGGTATTAATGCGTCAATGATTAATCCTATTGTTAGAACTGATCTTGTAATTGATCATTCTGTACAGGTAGATTCTTTTGGTCAAAATTCCTCACTATCTCAAAACATTGAAAGAGAATTTGATAGAAATCAAGAGCGATATAAATTGTTAAAATGGGCTCAAAATTCATTTTCAAATTTTTTAGTTGTTCCTCCAGGTACAGGAATTGTTCATCAAGTAAACTTAGAAAATCTTGCAGAAATTATACTTAGTTCTGATGAAAATGATTTTATATATCCTGACACATGTGTAGGAACAGATTCTCATACAACAATGATTAACGCTGTTGGCGTTTTAGGCTGGGGAGTTGGGGGAATAGAAGCAGAAGCTGTAATGTTAGGTCAGCCATATTATATGCAAGTTCCAGAAGTTATTGGTGTGAATCTTTATGGAAAAATAAATGAAGGAACTACTGCAACTGATATTGTTCTAGCTATAGTTGAAAAGTTAAGAGAAGTTGGTGTTGTAGAAAAATTTGTTGAGTTTTTTGGCCCAGGAATGAGTAGCTTATCTTTGACAGATAGAGCAACTATTTCAAATATGGCACCTGAGTATGGTGCTACATGTGGATTTTTCCCTGTAGATAATAGAACAATGGATTACTTATCATTGACTGGTAGAGATAAAAAAATTATCGATAGAGTAGAAAATTATACTCAAAGAAATAATTTGTTCTACGATGGAGTAGATCCAAATTTCACAAAAAAAATAGATTTTGATTTATCATCTGTATTACCTTCCCTAGCAGGACCAAAGAGACCTCAAGATAGATTGACATTGTCTAATGTAAAGACTAATTTTCAAGACAGTTTTGAATTAACTGAAGATCAAATAGAAAATAATGAGCTAGATGATGGTTCAGTTGTTATAGCTGCAATAACCAGCTGTACTAATACTTCTAATCCTAATGTTATGATGGGAGCAGGGTTGATAGCAAAAAATGCCTCAGAAAAAGGATTGAAGCCTAAAGGATGGGTGAAGACATCGTTGGCTCCAGGTTCAAAAGTAGTAAGTAAATACTTAGAATCAGCAGGTCTTGACAAATATTTAGATGAGATAGGTTTCCAAACTGTTGGATATGGATGCACCACATGTATAGGTAATTCAGGCCCACTTCCTAAAGAAATAGCCGATGAAATAGATAATAAAGAATTGTCAGTCGCAGCTGTTCTTTCAGGAAATAGAAATTTTGAAGGTAGGGTCCATCCTCAAGTCAAAGCTAATTATCTAGCCTCTCCAATGCTTGTTGTTTTATATGCATTAGCAGGAACGGTTAATATAGATTTTTCTAAGGATCCAATCTCTTTTGATAAAGAAGGTGCCCCTGTTTTTATGTCTGATCTATGGCCTTCAACAGAGGAAATAGAAAAAACAATTGAAAAATCTTTAGATTCTAAAATGTTTATTGATGAGTATAAGTCAGTATTTGAAGGTCCAGAGGAATGGCAAAAACTTTCTTCAAGTAAATCTGATAGATTTAAGTGGGAGAATGATTCAACTTATATTCAAAAACCACCATATTTTGAAAATTTTGACTTAAGACTTCCTAAAAAAACAAAAATTAAAGACTCAAGATGTTTAGTAGTTTTAGGAAATTCAGTTACTACTGATCATATTTCACCTGCAGGTTCTATTCCTCAGTCGGCACCTTCGGGTCAATTATTAATTTCTAGTGATGTTCCAAGATTTGAATTTAATTCCTATGGTTCAAGAAGAGGTAATCACAATATTATGGTCAGAGGAACTTTTGGTAATATCAGGCTTAGAAATCAGATAGTTGAGGACGAAGGAGATTGGACTATCCATTTTCCATCGAATGAAAAAATGAGAATATATGAAGCTTCCGAGCTATACCAAAAAAATAATACACCTCTAATTGTAATTGCAGGAAAAGAATATGGGACAGGATCCTCAAGAGACTGGGCGGCTAAAGGTCCGGCTTTATTAGGTGTAAAAGTGGTAATAGCCGAAAGTTTTGAAAGAATACACAGATCAAACCTAGTTGGAATGGGGGTTATCCCTCTCCAATTTTTGGATAATCAAAATCTTACTAAACTTAATTTAGATGGATCTGAAATCTTTGAATTTGAAGGCCTTGAATCAAACATTATTCCAAATTCAAATATTAACGTAACGGCTAGAAAAGATGATGGTACAGAAATAAAGTTTAGCACTTTACTAAGAATTGATACTCAAATTGAAGCTGAATATTATTATAATGGAGGGCTTTTGCCTTATGTTTTGAGGAAAATGGTTAACGAGTCAGCCTAATGCTTCCAGATGGTGTTGAATTCATCCAATTAAACCCTGTCTCCTTTAATTTTCGGGGTAAAACTTTTTGATTAGTTAACAAAATTTCTTTACCAAATTTCCCAAACAATATTGAAACAGCAAATTTTGGAATACTAAACTTAATTATTGGATTTATTTCAGAATTGATTTCACTAATTAATTCCTTGAAAGTTATGGGCTTGGTAGAAACAATATTTATTGGACCATTAATATTATTATTTTCAATAATATGATGAATAGCTCTTATAGCATCTGTTTTTGAAATCCATGGGAAGTAGTTCTCACCATCACCAATTCTACTAACACCTATGACGCTACTATACTTTTTCATATATTTATATATTTGAGAATCTTTATCGATAATTGTTCCAAATCTTAAAAATACAACCCTAGTTTTTTCAAGTATTTGGATTGATTCCCAATTATTCACTATGTCAGGTATCTCACCTCTTCCTTTTGGAGAACTTTCATCTATTAGTTCGTTGGGTCTATTCCCATAAAATCCGCATGCTGAGGCAGAAATTATTAATTTTGGTGGGTTTTTAGAATTTTTTATGGCATCAATTAATGTGCCAGTTGAATCAATTCTGCTTGAAATTATTTCAGAAGATTTTTTTCTAGCAAAAGGCTTGATTATTCTTTCTCCACTCAAGTTTATTATTATTTCAGAATTATCAATCAAGTTTTGAGATAAAATTTTTTTTTGAGGATTCCAATAATGTTTGCTACCTTCATCTCTTTGAAGTTTGTTTATATCATATCCTTTTTTTAGAAGAGTGGGAGTTAGATCTTTTCCCAAATATCCACTTGATCCGGTTATTGTAATTTTCATTATATTTTCTAAAGCTGATATACTTTCTATAACCTTTTTATAGAAAAATAATAATATAAAAATAAAAAAAACTTCAAGTGAATAAAAATGCAATATACTAATAAAACTAAAAAAATATCTGATCAACTAATTAAGATTCTAAATTCTTTGGATGAAATACAACTTAAAGAAGTTAAATTTGATTTTGAGGATGAGGAAAGATTTGTTTGGTATTACACTCCTCATGAACAAAATGGTCTTTTAGTTTTTAATATGAAGCCATATCAAAGAAAATTATTATTCGAACTACTAGAACTTGTATACTCCTCAAATGGTTTTATAACCGCTAAAAATATAATTAGTTTAGAATCTATCTTAGGTGAATATGAGGCTAAAAACTCTCATTCTACTGAAGGAGGAAATGGACAATTCATAAGGTCTGAAGAAAGATACTGGTTAGCAATTTTTGGTGATCCGTCTTCCCCAAAAAAACCATGGGGATTTAGATTTGGAGGTCATCATATTGGATTAACTGTAAATATCATAAATGACTTTATTTCTATCCATCCCCTATTTTTTGGAGCTAATCCTGCAAAAGTTATTGAAGGCCCCAAAAAAGGTTTTAGAGCTCTAAGTCAAGAAGAAGATTTAGCTAGAAAATTTTTAAATTCTTTATCAGATGATAATAAGAAATTAGCTATAATTGATGAAATTGCTCCACCTGATATATTAACCGCTAACTATAGAAATTTTAGTTCTGAAGATTTTAATAAAGGATTGAATTTTAATAATTTGAGCGATTTTCAAAAAGATGGTTTATTAGAAATCATTAAGGTTTATACCGCTAGGTTCACTGAAGAATATGCTAAGAATTATTTAAATAAAATCTCAAAAAATGGGTTTGAAAAAACTATTTTTGGATGGGCAGGATCTATTGAGGTATCAAAAGCTCATTATTATTTTATCAAGCATAATGATTTTCTAATTGAGTATGATAATACTCAAAATGATGCAAATCATATTCATTCAGTTCTGCGAGATTTTGATGGAGATTATGGATTAGATATATTGTCTAATCATTATAAATCTAGTCACTAGGTAGAAAGAATATTTATTATTTCCCCTTCATCATTAAGATCNATATCAAAAGCATTTGGATTGCTAGGNAGACCTGGTAAAGTAATAATATCTCCTGCGAGGGTAACTATCTGCTTAGCACCACCTAATACTCTTACTTCCTTTATCGGCAANGTATGCCCCTTTGGAGCTCCTCTTAGTTTTGGGTTAGCTGAAACAGATAAGTGGGTTTTTGCCATACAGATTGGGAAGTCCCAGCCTTGGCTCTCAAAAAGCCTAAGAGTTGTTCTTGTCATTGGTCCCCACGAAACTTTATCTGCTGAATAAATATTTTTTGCCAAAGTTTCTACTTTTTGAATTGGACTATCAGAGTCTTCGTATAATAAAGAAATATTTTCATTATCGTCTTCAAGGCTAGAAACATATTCTGCCAATTCAATCATACCATCTCCACCTTTGGAGAATCCTTCTGATTGAATTGCGACAGAGTTGCTCTCTTTACAAATATTTTTAACAAGATCAATTTCTTCTTTAGTATCCTGAGGAAATTGGTTTATTGCCACGACAGACTTTAATCCATAACTGGAAACAATTCTAATTGCATTTTTTAAGTTTTCAGAGCCTTTTCTAATGGCATCCAAATTTTTTTCTGAAAGATTTTTTACTTCAATTCCCCCATGCCATTTTAATCCTCTTATTGTTGTTACAATAACTGCACAAAATGGCTTAGGTCCACCTTGTCTAACTTTTATATCCATAAATTTTTCAAAACCAAGATCTGCTCCAAAACCAGCTTCAGTGATAACAAAGTCTGCAAAAGAAGTTGCTACTTGATCAGCTAAAATAGATGAACATCCGTGAGCAATATTTCCAAAAGGTCCCATGTGAACTATTGCAGGTTGTCCCTCAATAGTCTGAGCTAAATTTGGTTTTATAGCATCTTTTAATAAAGCCATCATTGATCCAACCGCATTTATTTCTTTTGCCAAAACAGGAGTTTTATCTTTTTTCCATCCAACTACAATATTTCCTAGTCTTTCTCTAAGATCCTTATATGAATCAGTTAGTGCTAATATAGCCATTATTTCGGATGCTGCAGAAATATCAAATCCAGTATTTCTTAGAGGAGAAGTATTTTTCCCCCCAGCTCCAGCTATAACATTTCTTAATGATCTATCTTCTGCATCAGTTACTCTTCTCCAAGTGATATTTTCTGGATAAAAATCATTTATTACATTTCTATAAACACTATTATCAACCATTGCAGCCAATAAATTATGAGCAGATTCCATAGCATGAAAATCTCCATTGAAATGAAGATTAATATCAACAGCTGGCTCTACAGTAGCTTTACCCCCTCCAGTTCCACCTCCCTTATGACCAAAAACAGGACCTAATGAGGGTTGTCTAATCGTTAAGGCTACATTTTTATTTAGTTTACCTAGCCCTTGTGTCAATCCAATTGCTGTAGTAGATTTTCCTTCACCTAGAGGAGTAGGAGTTATTGCTGTGACTACAATAAGTTTTGATTTCTTGTTTTTATCTATATTTTCAAGAGGGATTTTTGCTTTATGTTTTCCGTATAATTCTAGAGAGTCTTTTTCTAAACCTAATTTTTCAGCAACTTCTTCAATATTCTTAATTTTTTTCATAATTCTTTGGATTTTTTATAACACTTATAAGTATACAAGAGATTATACATAGTGCAGCCATAACAATAAGTGAGTAATAATATGTATCATACTTGTCATAAATATAGCCCACGATAACTGGAGATATCATCATTCCAATACCCATTGGAAATGCATTTATTCCTAAAATAGTACCGTAAAATTTACCTCCAAAAAAATCTCCTCTTAGGGCATGAAATGCAGGAGTTCTCATTCCAAAACCAACTCCCCATAGTATAGAAAATAGAATTACTATTGAATAACTATTTGCATAAGCTAATATAATAATCGCAATAGCTTGCACAAGAAAAAATATAGGAATAATAATTTTTTTATTGAATATATCTCCTAATATTCCTCCTGAAAGTTGACCAAAAAATTGTAATATAGAAATTATAGGTAGAATAGTGCCTGCAGTAATAATATCCATTCCAACACCATTTTCATCTGTTAGATATAAGAAAAGATGTGCAGATATAGCTCCAACTGAAATATTAGCGAATAGGTGAGCTAAAGCCAAA
>PAOY01000008.1 GCA_002710135.1 Dehalococcoidia bacterium
ATATTTTTATGGGCTGGGAAATAGTTAAATGTTAATAACCGCCGGAGGGCCTGAGCATTTCTTCCATGAAAAACTACCTGAGCTAAATAATTTCTTTTTCTTCAAATATTCTAATATCTTCAGCTGAGTAGCCTATATCTTTAAGAATCTCATGATTATTAGCTCCCAATTTAGGAGCTTTACCTATAATCGAAGGAGTTTCTGAAAACTTCCAAGGAGTTCCATGTACTTTCAATGTTTTATCTATCTCTGGATAATAGACATCTGTGACATAATTATTTGCAATAATATCTGGATCATTTGAAGCTTCAATCATACTATTAACAGGAGCTGCAATCCTTCTTTCATTTCTCATTTTTTCAATCCAATAATCTCTTTTATTAGTTGAAAAAAGCTCTGATAATGTACCAATGATTTTGTCTTTTTTTTCGTCTGATTCAAAAGCCAATCCAAGATCTTCTAAATTTTTAGATTTTAATGTTTCATAAAAGCCCAATAATTCTAGAGTAGGTTTCCAGTGGTCTGGTTCCAGCTGAAATGCAAAAGGTTTTCCATCACTATCATTGAAACATGCAGCTATTCCAGCTCTCTCACGAGTTCCATTTATTCTTACTCCCGTAATTGGAGGAGTGTTTCTCCACATTGCTGTGGTCATTGTCCATCCCATTAATCTAAAAGCGCTTCCAATAAGTGAGGTTTCAACTTTTTGACCTTGACCTGTATTTTTTGCGTGTAAAATAGCAGCTAATACACCACTTAATGTTAGGAGAGCGCATGATTCATCTGCGACTGAAGCAATTCCAGTTCTTCTCTGTTGACCCGGGACAGCAAATGCCTCTGTCACACCTGCAATTGCTTGTCCAATTGCATCTGTACCAGGTAAGTTGGTACTTGGACCACTAGGTCCATATGCAGACACAGATGCATATACTAATGATGGATTTATTTTTTTCAAAGTATCATATCCAAATCCATTTCTTTCTGCAGCTCCGGGAGCAAAATTTTGTCCGAAAACATCTGCAGTTTTTATAAGTTTGTATAAAATTTCTTTTCCTTGATCGCTTTTTAAGTTTAATGTAATACTTTTTACACCTCTATTATTGGTTTCAAAAAACGAGCTAAATTCACCTATAACTTCACCTGCTTTCCTTCCTCCATCTCCTTTTTTAGGAAGTTCAATCTTAATTATTTCTGCACCCATATCAGCCATTAGCATATATGGTACAGTTCCAGCTTGCGCAGTAGAACAAGTTACAGCTTTTATTCCTGATAATGGACCTTTATTCATTTTTTGAATCCTTCCTTGTTATTCTTCTAATTTTGGTAAATTATATCTGTCTTCAGGGTTATCCCATCCAATAAAATTGGGTTTTCTTTTCTCTGCAAAAGCTCTTCTAGATTCCATTCTGTCATCTAGGTGCCCATGAGCATGTAATTTTTCAGCTAGGTCTTGATAATTTTGATCTATTTTTGGGGCCATTTCTCTCATCATATAGATAGTGTTAACTCTTGCTGCGGGAGGTAGAGAAAGAATATGTTCCGCCATTTCTATAGAGGTTTGTAACAATTCTTTTTTTTCAACTAATCTGTTAATAAAACCTACTTGATGTAATCTTTCTGCTGTAAATCTAAATCCTAATGCCATCTCAGTTGCAACAGGATGAGGTAAATTTGCATAATGACCATGATTATAACCACCTAACATCCATCTTTTAGCTTCGGACATTTCAAAAATAGCTTCTTTAACTGCGACTCTTAAGTCTGTTCTTTCAACAAGCATAAATCCTCCTCCCATTGCATACCCATTAATTGCTCCAATAACAGGTTTGTCTAACTTCCCTGTCATAAAAGGGTTTTCAATTTTTTCTCCTTTGCCAGGAGAATCAGATAATTTACCTTCTTCTAGTGATTCTTTCATATCTTCACCTGCACAGAATCCTCTTCCTTCTCCAGTAAGTATCGCAACTTCTAAGTTTTTATCATCCTTAAATTTGGTGAAAGCGTCAGCCATGCCTTCTCTAATCACTGTACTAAGAGCATTTAGTCTTTCAGGTCTATTTAGTTTTATAATAATTATTTGATCTTGAATATCTGTTTCTACAAAAGCCATAAAATCTCCTAATACTATTTTATGGATAATTATAGCTGACAAAATCAAACTATAAATACAGAAATGAATAGTTCATTGTATTATAAAAACATGCAAGAATTTGATCTTTTTATTATTGGGGGAGGAATTAATGGCAGTGGTGTTGCCAGAGATGCTGCAGGGAGAGGTTTACGGGTATTGCTCTGTGAAAAAGATGATCTTGCTCAAGCTACCTCATCTTCATCTACAAAATTAATCCACGGAGGATTGAGATATTTAGAAAATTTTGATTTTAAACTTGTAAGAGAATCTTTAGTAGAAAGAGAAACTCTTCTTAAGTCTATGCCTCACATAATTTGGCCTCTTCGTTTTGTACTGCCGCATCATTCTGGATTAAGGCCTTATTGGTTAATTAGGTTAGGTTTACTTTTTTATGACTATTTGGGTTCAAGAAAAATACTCAAAGGAACCAGAGCAATAAATTTACGAGAGCATAATAGTGGAGAACCACTAAAGAGTATTTTTAAAAAAGGATTTGAATACTCAGACTGTTGGGTTGATGACTCAAGAATGGTTGTTCTAAATTCTAGAGATGCTAAAAGATTAGGAGCCAAAATCTATACAAGAACAAAATTTGATAAAGCAGAAAGAAGAGATGGCTTTTGGGATATTACTCTTATAAATGAAAGATCAAAAGAAGCTATTAGAATAAAGTCAAAATCTATTATTAACTGTGCAGGACCATGGGTACAAAATATTATTGAAAATAACTTTAGTGACGCAGCGAACAGCTCCCTTAGATTAATAAGAGGAAGTCACATTGTTACAAAAAATTTATTCAAAAATAAATATAACTATATTTTTCAAAATTCTGACGGAAGAGTAATTTTTGTTATACCTTACGAGGAAGACTATACATTAATAGGTACAACGGACGTTGAACATACGGATTTGGATAAAATATTTTGTACAGAACAAGAGAAAGAATACTTGATAAATGCAATTAATAATTATTTTAATTTTGAAGCCAGTAAAAAAGATATTGTTTGGTCTTTTTCAGGTGTTAGGCCACTATTTGATGACCAAAAAGCTTCACCTCAAAAGGTTACTAGAGACTATGTAATTAAGACTGAGGATGCACAATCGAATCTCCCTCTAGTAAATGTTTTTGGTGGAAAGATTACAACTTTTAGAAAGTTATCTGAAAAAGTATTAAACGAATTAAAGCCATATATGAGTATAAAAAACAAATGGACTGAAGGTTCAAAATTGCCTGGTGGAGATTTTGAAATAGAAAATTTTGATCAACTGGTAAATGAAATTTCTAGAAAATATAAATTTTTAGATCAAAGCTGGGCATATAGGCTTGTCAGATCTTATGGTACAGAGGCTATAAATATTCTTGGAAAGTCAGAGAAGTTAGAAGACTTAGGGGAAAATTTTGGATGGAATTTGACGGAAAAAGAAGTTGTATGGTTGATAGAAAATGAATGGGCTGAAACATCAGAAGATATTTTGTGGAGAAGATCAAAAATAGGACTCAGATTAGATGAAGATCAAGTTAAAAGATTAGATGCATATTTAATTATTCTCAATAAAAATAAGAATAATTAAATAAAAAAACCCACCTCCAGAGTCCTACCTGAGCAATCAACTAGAGCTTCCATTGAAGCGGGTTTTTATCCTTAGCTTCATAGTTCCAATAGAATCAACTTTCGCTGATAAGATTTTCAATGTTTCCACTTACTAACCTTCAGTCCGCTTTTTACAGCTTTCCTCTACCTTCTCTCCACTTAGGATAANTATATACTACAATACTTTTTTTTAAATGCAACCCCTTAATTTCCCAGAATTATAAAAANGTGATTTTTGAGTTTGATTTAGATCATTTTTNTTTCTTTTTTTTTATTTCCCAAGGNGCTTATGCTCTTNTTTTTCTAAGCCTTTACGAATATAAAATGACCCTATGATTTGANCCCTTAATATGAAAAATGTAAATCAAATTTAATCGAGCTAGAATAGAAGATGCTTTGAATATATTTAAGATTACAGATAAAAATCTTTGAAAATATTCTGAGTTAGATTAGAATATACTAGTATTGAAAAACAGATAAGAAGAGGAAAACATGCTTGAGAGATTTCATGTCCCTGAGGACATTGCAGTAAAAGTTAACCATAAAGAAATTTTTGAAGTTGTCGAAAATATATTTCTTAAGATGGGTATGTCAAAAGAAGATGCAAAGGTTTCTGCAGACGTGTTGATTTATGCAGACGTAAGAGGTATTGAGTCTCATGGTGTATCCAATATGCTAAGGAGATATGTCGACGCATTTGCTGAAAAGGATATTAATCCTACCCCTAAGCCAAAAGTAATTAGAGGTAAAGGTGCTGTTGCTACAATAGATTCTGACGCAGGTCATGGTTTAGTTGTGGGCCCATATGCAATGAATATGGCAATTGAAAAAGCAAAAGATTATGGAATTGGATCAGTCACAGTTATTAATGGTAGGCATTTTGGAGCATGTGCATATCATGCAGAGATGGCTCTAAAGCATAATATGATAGGAATAGCTATGACCACTGGCGGACTTATGGTTGCACCAGTAAATGGTGCAGAAGCAAAAGTTGGATTAAATCCTATTGGAGTTGCTGTTCCTACCAAAGATGAACCTCCGTTTATCTTTGATGCATCAATGTCATCTGTTGCAGGAAATAAAATAGCATTGGCACAAAGAATTGGTGTCAAGGTGATGCCTGGATGGATAGCAAAAGCGGATGGAACCCCAATAATGGAAGAAACTGAAGTCCCTGATGATTATCTTATGCTTCCAGCTGGAGGAACAAGAGAAATTGGATCTCATAAGGGATTCTCTTTAGCAATGTTAGTTGAAATTTTAGCAGGAGTTCTAGGAGGTTCAGGAGCAGGAAACTTTAGAAGATCACAAGCTGCTCATCATTTTATAGCTTATGATATTGATGCTTTTACTGATGTAGAAAAATTTAAGTCTGATATGGATGAATATATGAAATCTATTAAGGAAACTAAACCTGCCCCAGGCGTAGATAGAGTCGTTTATGCAGGACTTCCTGAGTTCGAAGAAAGAATTGAAAGAGAAGATCATGGAATCCCTTATCATCCTGAAGTATTAGATTGGTTCAAGCATATATGTGCTGAATTGGGTATAGACTGGAAATTGAGTTAGATAATAGAAAGAGGAAAAAAATGGCTAAAAGAGTTAATAAAGTTATAGATTTATGGGAGCAAGGACAACCTGTTTACCATAAGCATCCAGAAGAATTAAGTTATGAAGCAGGCTTAGAAGAATCAAAAACATTAGCAGATATGTTTTTGATTGATTTTGAGCATAATCCCTTTGATACTGTTGGATTAACTAAATTTATGGAAGGACTGAAGGATGGAGGCCCAACAAATAGTGGGCATCTAACTCCTACTGTAGTATGTACTCTCCCTTCAAATGCAATTACTCCTGAGGAGGTTAGATATAATGCTTGGCAAGCAAGGCATGTGCTAACAGCAGGAGTACATGGAATTCTGCATACACATACAAGATCTCCTGAATCAGTTAAAGCTTTTGTGCAAATAACAAGATATCCATATCAAGAAATAGGTAGAGATATTATTGGAGAAGGCTTAAGAGGATCTGGTGGCCAAAAACACCCGGCAGAACTATGGGGCCTAGAACAATCTCAATATACAGATGTTGCAGATCCTTGGCCATTAAATCCAAAAGGTGAACTTATTCTTGGATTGAAAATAGAAGATAGGCACTGTGTAGCTAATGCTGATGACATAGCTGAAGTTCCTGGAATAGCCTTTGCCGAATGGGGACCAGGAGATATGGGAATGAGTTATATGCAGCCAGATGCTCATGATCCTCCATATCCAGAAGTTATGAATGATGCTAGGAATAAAATTAAGTCAGCTCTTGAAAAAAATGGAAAAGTTTTTTATTCAAGTTGGATTGATGAAAATATGAGCCAAAAAGAAAGACTTGACTACATAATAGATGATCTTGGATGCAAGATGATTGGCGTACCTGCAATGCTTTCTGAAAATGAACAAAAAGAACTTGTTGAGTATGGAAGAAATAAAACAGGAAGAAAAATGCCTGTATAAATTGTGATTGATTTCACATTAAATACTGTTATTTATTACTCTAGTAATATTTTTTCAATTTAAGTATTTTTAAAAGATAAATCTAAATTTAAGTAAAATAAGTGAAAAATAATAATAATTTTAAAAAAGTGTCAGGATTTAATGACAAGTTTTCTGATGAAGTTAGCATAACTAATCAACTTGATTCTAAATTTTTTGATTTTACTACTTTATGGGGTTACGAAAAAATTGACACTCCTATAATAGAGAGGTCATCAATTTTTTCTAGGAAAAGTGGATCAAGTATAGGAAGTAATATATATAATTTTATTGACCCCTCTGGATCAGAGGTTTCACTTAGGGCTGATTTTACGACATCAATAATTCGTTCATATATAGAAAATGAACTTTCTCCAAATGAAATGAGGTTTTCTTATTCAGGAGAGATTTATAAGTACGATTCTAATATGAACAAAAATTATTCTCATCAGAATGGTGTTGAATTTATAGGAAGTAAAAGCTTATATTCGGACTTAGAAATTGTAGCAATGGCAAAATTATTTGTAAGTACACTTTTAGATGATATTAAAATTTCTATAGGGCATGTTGGAGTTTTGATAGATGTTATAGAGCATTTTCAACTCAGTGGAAGAGTAGGAATGTTTTTGTTGCAAAATATAGATTTTATAAAAAATGAATCTTCTAATGATGAAATTCTGATCAAAGCACAAAAGAATGGAATTGATTTCAATAATAAAACAGATGAATCAAATTCTACTAATGATGAAATTTCTAAAATTTTAGATTTTACATTTCATAAAGATGAAAACTTTAAACAAACAAGGAATGATCTATCAATTGTAGAAGGGCTTAAGAATAAGATTTCAAAAAATGTATCAAAAGATAAGTTTTTTGATTGTTTGGATATTCTTAGACCCTTAGTAAATATCGGTGGAGGTTTAGAAGAGTCTATTTCTGAAGCAAACAAAATTTTGTCTAAAATATCTACAACAAATAATTTAAGAAATTTATATGACTTGGCTAATAATTTAAACTTATACGGAATTGAAGAATCTGATGTATCTGTAAGTTTTGGATTAGTAAGAGAATGGGGTTATTACACAGGTTTTGTCTTCAACATACTTAGCTCTGAAAATAAAATTATCGGAGGTGGAGGCAGGTATGATTCTTTGGGACTTTCACTTGGAGAAAATCTATCAGCCACTGGTTTTGCAATTGATTCAGAAATAGTTTTTTCAAGACTCAAAGAAAATCATGAAATATTGAATAGAAAAAAAATTCTAGTCTACATAAGTGATCAAAAAGATTTGAATGAGGCTATTGATACTTGTAAGAATGAACGAAATAAAGGCAATATAGTACTTTTGAAATCTTCACCAGAAAACTTTGATGAGATAAAAAAATGGTCTCTAGATAATAATATTTCAGAAGTATTGTTTTTTGAAAATAATAAAATTAAGAGGAGTAAAGTTTAATTTGAATAATATATCTTTTGCAATCCCTGTTTCAGGGGCTCTTTATGATGGAAGTCTAAAGTTGTTAAATAAATGCGGCCTAAATGTTTCTAGGCCTAATGATAGGGTTTACACAGCTAAGATTCCTGCTCTACAAGGAGTAGATATAATGTTTCAAAGACAATCTGATATTCCTGCAAGATTAGACTCAAATGTAGCTGATATAGGTGTTGTTGGATTAGATAGTTTTTATGAAAAAAAAATAGATAATGGTAATTCTATTGTAATTATTGACAACTTAGGATTTGGAGCTTCTGATATGGTTTTGGCAGTCCCTGAAGCGTGGTTAGATGTAAAAAATTTAGCTGATTTAGCTGATCTGTCTTTTGAAATGAGAGAAAAAGGTCAAGATCTTAGAATAGCAACAAAATATCCAAGATTAGTTACCAGATTCTTGAACCAAAATTCTATTTATTATTTTAATATTGTAGATGCTAGTGGAGGAATAGAGGTTGCTCCATATATAGGTTATGCAGATATGATATGCGATATTACAGCTACCGGTAATACTCTAAGACAAAATAGGTTGAAGATTATAGAAAATGGTACGGTTTTTTCATCTCAAGCTGCTTTAGTTGCAAACATAGAAAATATCTCAAAAAAAACAAATTCAATTGAACTTGCAAAAGCTATTATAGAAAAAATAGAAGCTCACTTAAATTCAAGAAAATTTATAAGAGTAACTGTAAATCTTTCCTTAGATGATTTAGGTATTTCTGATCCTGAAGAATTGATCTCAGTTGTGGGATCGAACCCAACATTGCATGGCTTGAAAGGTCCCTCATTTAGTAATGTCATAACTAATGAGCCAGGTGTATGGGTTTCTTTAGAATTGATAATTGCTAATGATCAATTGTTAGATTGTGTTAATGAATTGAGAGCATTAGGAGGAGTTAGTATAACTACTTCTGAACTCGGAATGATTTTTTATAAAGATTCTGTTGCTTTTTCTAAGCTAGAAAGTGCTGTTGAAATTTTTGGAGAAAGAAAATGAGAATTCTAACTGGTAAAAATGAAACATATTCTTATTTAGAAAAAATAAGATCATTTAATGCTGATGAAGTTACATCGAGCGGTAACGGATATTTTTCAGAGACTTATAATCTTGATGATTATGTGAAAAAGGTTATTGAAAATACAAAGATTAAGGGTGATGATTTTCTTGTGGATATAAGTTCTAAAATTGATGGAGAATCTTTTGGCGGCATTAAGGTGAAAAAAACAGTTATTGACGAATCATTAAGTCAAATCACACAAAAGGAAAAAAACGTTATCCTCTCAACTATTGATAGGGTAAAAGTTTTTCAAGAAAAAACCTTAAATAAAAGTTGGTTTGATGAATCAAAAGGTTATGGTGAGTATATAAAACCTGTTGATTCTATTGGTTGTTATATTCCAAGTGGATCCGCTCCATTAATTTCTACAATAATTATGACTGTGATACCAGCTAAGGTGGCTGGAGTCAAAAGAGTAGTTTTATGTTCCCCAACTGTTGGAAATGAGCTCCCAAATAAATATTTATTAGCTACATCAAAATTGTGCGGTGTAGAAGAATTTTATACTTATGGAGGTGCTCAAGCTATTGCTGGAATGGCTTATGGAACTGAGACCATTCCTAAAGTGGATTTAATTTGTGGTCCTGGAAATATTTTTGTAATGGCTGCTAAAAAAGCAGTATATGGTGATGTTGGGGTTGATGGTATTTTTGGTCCAACAGAAACTCTAATTATTTGTGATAATACTGCAAATAAAGAATTTGTTGTTTCCGATTTGATGGCGCAAGCAGAACATGATATTCTAGCTCTACCTATGTTGATAACAAATGATTTAGAATTTGCAAAAGACATAAACAATTTATACATGAACAAATTAAGTAATCTTTCTCGAAAAGATATTATATCTAAGTCCATGGATAGAGGCTTTATTTCAGTACTAAATGAAATTGATGAAATGATAGAAGTTTGTAATAATATTGCTGCTGAGCATACTACAATTGCTTCAGAAAAATTGATTGAAATTTCCAAAAAAATCACTTCATCCGGATCTTTATTCTTAGGAGAAATATCTTCTGAAGTTTTAGCTGATTATGTGGCAGGACCAAGTCATGTTATGCCAACAAATGGATCTGCAAGATATTCATCATCTTTGTCAACAAGAACATTTACAAAAAGTATTCCAGTGCTATCTATAAACAAAGACGAATTTGAAAAAATTTGTTCAGATGGAGAACTACTAGCCAGTTTAGAATCTTTAGACGCGCACAGAAATGCTTTATCTGTTAGAAAAAAATATTTTATTGGAGATTAGTTAATGAGCATAAATGATTACTTAAGAAAAAAAATAAAGGAATCACCAATTTATGATGGAGTTGAACCTTCAAATAAACTTTCTGATGAATCAGGTATTTCATACAATAAAATTATTAAATTAAATGCTAATGAAAATCCTTTTGGAGAAATCTTGAATCTTACTGAAGATTTGTCCTCTATTAATATTCATGAATACCCTGATCCTAATCAAAAAAAACTTAGATTGGCTTTGAGTGAATATACTGGTGCAAAATATGAAGAAATAGTTGCCAGTTCTGGAAGTGATGAATTGATTGATATTCTTATCAGATTATTTTTAGACCCAGATGACAAATTATTAGATGCTCAACCAACTTTTGGAATGTATGAATTTTTTGCAAAAATACAAGGGGCTAAGGTTATATCAGTTTCTAGAAAGCAAGACTTTAGTATTGATCTAAATTCAATTTATAAAATTTTAGATGATAAAACTAAATTAATATTTATAGCTTCCCCTAATAATCCAACAGGAGATATCATTAAAAAAGATGACTTGATTGATTTGTTAAATCAAAAAATCATAGTTGTTGTAGATGAAACATATTTTGAATTTTGTGGAATATCATACTCAAATCTAATTAATGATTATGAAAACTTAATTATTATAAGATCTTTTTCTAAATGGGCAGGACTAGCTGGTTTAAGAATAGGATATGCTATTTCAAACACAGAAATAATAAAAAGAATAATTCAGATAAAACAACCATATAACATAAACTCTGCTGCAGAACACGTTGCAATAAAAGCTATAAATAATAAGGAAAAGCTTTTTGAAAAAGTTGATATTCTTATGGAACAAAAAGATAAGATATACAAATTCTTAAAAAATAAATCTGAGGTTAGTGTTTATCCTTCATCTGCAAATTTTGTACTATGCGATCTGAAAGATATAGATGCTGATGAAGTTTATGAAGGATTGGCGAAGAAAGGAATATTTGTGAGGAAATTTTCAAATCAATATCTTAATAATGCATTAAGAGTTTCTGCTGGCACTCCTGATCAAACTCGTAAATTATTGCAAGAGCTAGATAAACTAATTTAATGATATAAATAAAAATTATGGAAAATGAAAGAAAAGCTAAAAAGATTCGTTCAACGGGTGAAACAACTATATCCATCGAAATAAATTTAGATGGTACTGGTGTATCTAATATAAAATCACCAATTGGAATGTTGAATCATATGTTAGATCAAATCGCAAGACATGGATTGATAGACATAAATGCATCTATTGAGGGTGATTTGGAAACAGGTACTCATCATATTATTGAAGACACCGCAATAGTATTAGGAATTTGTATAGATGAAGCTCTAGGAGATCGTTCGGGTATTCTAAGAATGGGAGACAAAACATGTCTTCTAGATGAGGCTTTATGCAGCGTAGCTATAGATCTTTCAGGAAGAGGATATTTTGTTATAGATATGGGAAGTTCAGACAATGAAGGAGAATTCTCCATAGATATGGGAAGACATTTCTATGAATCATTATCTTCTAATGGTAGATTTGGAATACATCTGAAAATGATTTCAGGGACAAATCATCATCATATATTAGAATCTTCATTCAAAACTTTTTCTAGAGCCCTAAGAGAAGCTGCGTCTATAGATCCTAGAAGAATAGATTCAATTCCCTCAACAAAGGGTTCATTATAACTTTTCGAAAGAAAATTTTTCTATAATTGGATTTGAAAGTAGTTTATCTGAGATTTCTGAAATATTTTTTTTTGCTTCATCATCAGAATCAGATTCAATCTCTACTATAAAAATTTTTCCAGATCTAATACTATTTATTCCATTAAACCCAATTCTGTTTGCAGACTCTGTAATAGTTTGACCTTGAGGATCATTTACATTGTCTTTTAGTAAGATTTTAACTTCGTACTTATATATCAATTTATTACTCTTTTATTTGATTTCGTAATTACTTCCTGCAGTCATGACCTGATTAAATTGATCTTCAGATAAAGATCCTGCATGCCTCATATATACTGTGCCATCCGGATTCAGAAAAACCCAATAAGGGAATGCACTTAATCCAAATGATTCTGCTATCTTATTTTCTTCATCATCAAAAATAGTCGGAACTGTATATTTTTCTCTTTCAAGCCATTCATCAGGAGGATAATTATTTCTAGTTTTATCTATATGTGTTGCAACTGAAAAAATATTAATGTTTTGAGGGAAACCATTTGAATCTATAAATTTTTGGATCATAGGAACTTCTCTCTGGCAATGAGAACACCAATGGGCTAGAAACACTATAATTGATGATTTCTTTTCTTCTAAACCAATACGAGTAGATATAGTAATGGGGTTTCCATATAAGTCTGCTCCTGTAGGAACTGGTGCAAATGCTCCAACTGCCGCATCTTCTATATTTCTATTATACTCAGGAAGCATACCTCCCTTTATCGTAACTTCTGAAAAATTATAAGATGAACCCGAACAAGAAATTATAAAAAATAATAGTAGTGCGAAAATAATCTTATATTTCATTTTACTTTTCTCCGAGTATTTTGTAGTTTATCAATATTAATAGTAATCCAAAAAAATTAAAAAATGCCATTAATGGAATAGATATAAAACCTAATTCCCAAATATATGGACTAGAGCAATTAACTATATCGCATGTATCATCAGCAGGGAATAACTGAATTGAGTAATGATACATACTTAGGGCTAATCCTAGAATTATAAATGGAATGGAAATTAGAATTCCAAAAGCCTCTTTTTTTATCCAGCTGATGAAAAATATAATAACAAGTGGAAATAACAAAATCCTTTCGAACCAGCAATATTTACATGGTTCAAGGTTTTTTATATCTGACAAATATAGACTTCCTAATGTTCCAATTAAAGACAATAAAAAGCAGTAAAATAGAACAGATTTTAAGTCGAAAGGTATTATTGATAATAGTTTATTAGTTATAAGATTGTTTTTATTAAGAATATTTATCAAAGTGAACATTAGAAACAATAATATATACCCTAAGCTTACTAAAGCAAGGATTTCGATTTCTGTCATTATTTAGTTTCCTCTAAAAGAAGATAAAGGAGCCCTATCTTGATATGCTTCAATAAATTCTATTATCTTTTTCTCATCAAACTCCATAAGTTTTAGATGATGCCTCCAACCAGTTATCATAATTGGATATTCGTCAAATGCGCTATATGGAGCCATAATATATTGGTAGGAATTTGTTGGAATTATGTCGTAAAAATTTTCTTTTATATTATCACAAACAATTCCACCTTCCTTAATTGAAGTTGCTTCTTCATCTATTCTTGAACAATCGTAATGAAGACCAATTCCTCCATGCAATAAATTAGCAACAAGAATTTCGTTTGGTAACTGTGTTTCATATTTTCCCCATGGGGCTGGAGAAGTTACTCCAACTCCTGGAACAGGTCTTTCTAGGTCTATCCAATAAGGGCCAGATGTGGGTGGTGAAATTGAATAACCTTCATGCGGTTCTCCTATGCCTACTTCTTTTCTATCATCTTCTGGATCGACAGCTACTGGACCTTCGAGATTAACTCCGTTACCTTTAATTTTATTGCTTGAGCTTCCTGCTCCCAAAGCTGGGCTTATTGTTAGACCAAGTATAAATACTAAAGCTAATATACTTCCAAAAAAGTAGATAAAAAATCTTTTGCGTCTTTTTTTCTCTTTATTTTTATCTCTTCTTTCGTTGGAAATTTGAGTTTTACTCATTCCTTTACGATGATCTGGTCTCATGTTAACTATTTTATTTTCCTCAATTTAATATCTATATCTTAAATTTATCATTGGTAATTATTTCATAAATCTCTAAATACCTCAGTAATGTCTTATTTATTATCTCATTTGGTACATTTGGAGGAGGAGGGTTTTTGTCCCAAGTTTGATCATTTAACCAATTTCTTAAAAACTGTTTGTCGTAGGGATTAGGTGATTTCCCTTCAAAATAATCTTCAGATTTCCAAAATCTACTTGAGTCAGGGGTAAGAACTTCGTCTATCAATATTATTTTATTATCAATAATTCCAAATTCAAATTTAGTATCAGCTAAAATAATTCCTTTATTAGAACAAAAGCTGTGAGCTTTTTGATAAATATCAATAGAAATTTGTTCTAGTTTATTGTAAAGATCAATACCTACTAGATTTTGACCTTCGCTTTTTGAAAGAGGTTGGTCATGTCCTTCACTAGCCTTAGTAGATGGTGTGAAAATTGGAGTTTCGAATTTTTGAGCTTCTACAATATTTTTATTTAGGGGCATTCCATTCATTGTGTTATTATCTTCATACTCTTTCCAAGCGCTTCCAGTTATATAACCACGTACAACACATTCCATATCAATTCTATTTGCTTTTTTTACAATGGTAGATCTTTGCAAAATTTTTGGGTCAATATCTTTATGATTCTTAAACTCAGAAAAATCAAATTCAGTCCCGCTTGAAACATAATGATTCTCATACTTATCTAATAGATCAAACCAAAAAGCGCTTAATTTGTTTAGGATTATCCCTTTTCCAGGAACTACTTCATTCATTATTACATCAAATGCAGAAATCCTATCTGTTGCTACAAACAATAAAAGATCTTTATTTAGCTCATAAATATCTCTAACTTTTCCAGAATGAATTTTATTGAATAAATTAGTATTTTTTAGTTTATTTTCCATCCTAATCCCTTGAATTGATCTTTAGTGAATCTTAAGTAAAAATCATAATCAAAAATTTCATCAATCTCTTCTTTAGTTATGAGCGAAGAAACTAATTGATTTTTTAAGCATAAATTTTTGAGAGGGATATCATCTTCTAAAACTTCCATAGACAAAGATTGAACAAGGTCATAAGCTTTATTTTTTTCTAGGCCTGACTCAACTAGCTTAAGCATTATTCTAGGAGAAAAAATTAAACCTTTAGCATCTTCTAAATTTTTCAACATTTTATCTCTATTGATTTCTAAGCCAGAAATAATTTCATTTGAAAGAAATAATATATAGTCAGTTGCAATAGAAGAATCAGGTAAGATTACTCTTTCAGCAGATGAATGTGAAATATCTCGTTCATGCCAAAGTGGAATATTTTGCATTGCAGTAGAACTATTTGATCTAATTACTCTTGCTAATCCACAAATCCTTTCAGAAAGTTCAGGGTTACGTTTATGAGGCATAGATGAAGATCCTTTGGTTACAAATCCTTTCTTACCAAAAGGTTCTCTTGCTTCATCAAGTTCACTTCGTTGTAAATGTCTTATTTCAACAGCTAGTTTTTCAAGACTGCTTGCTAAAAGAGCTAAATTTTGAGAATATTCTCCATGGATGTCTCTTTGTATAACCTGATTGCTAATAATTGCAGGCTTTAATCCTAATTTTTCAGAGACTATTTTTTCAAGTTCAGGAGATACAGTTGCAAAAGAACCAACTGGACCCGATATCATACAAATTGCTGATCTCTCTTTAGTTTGTTTGAATCTTTCAATATGTCTACTTAATTCATCCCAGAATATACCTAATTTAGAACCAAAACTCATTGGTTCAGCATGCATACCATGAGATCTACCCATTATTGGAGTATCAATTTCTTCGATTGCTTTATCTTTTAATGAGCTCATTAAGTCTTCAATACCACTAATTATGTGGTCTATAGATTCAACTAGTTGAAGGCTCAAAGCAGTATCTTTTACATCATTTGAGGTTATACCGTGATGAATCCATCTTGATTCATCACCTAAATTTTCCGATATAGATCTGACGAAAGATACTATATCGTGCTTGGTTTCATTAAAATACTTTTCGTAAGTTTTTATATTAAATTTTATTTTTTTAATCTTAGATAAATCATCGTCTGGAATTATGCCCATTTCATTCCATGCTTCACAAGTTGCTAATTCAACATTTAGCCAATGTTTGTACATGTTCTCATCAGACCAGATTTCTGAAATTTTTTTTCTTGAGTATCTAGGTATCAATAATATTTCCTTGGTATTTAATTATATGATTTTGAATTAGTTTAAAATTCTTAAATTTACTAACAGTTATTTTTCTTTCTAAAAGATTATTATATAACGGATTAAGTGCAAAAATTTGATCACATTTTATTGACGCACACAAATCTGTGGTAATTCCATCGCCAACATATATTAAGAAATTATTTTTTCTTAGTTCTTCTACTGTTTTGCATTTACAAATTCCCCATTCAGGAGAGCACATTTCATCATAAGACTTTTTATACTTAAATGATGGGTTATTATTTTCATCAATATATACATCTGCAGCAATGATATTTAAGTAATCACTGAACTGTTCTAGTACTGGACTTATATACAAATCTAATCCCGAACTCAAAATATAAATATTTATCTTGTTTTTTTTACAATAGCTTACTAGTTCTTCAAAACCGGATCTAATTTGACTATTTTTTAATGAGCTATTTTTTATTTTTGAAGAATTTGTAACTTTAAATGCTTCTTCAAAAGACAACTCTTGGTATTTTCTAAAATTTATCTTTTTTGCTTTATAAAGTTCAGCAAATTCATCATATTTATCAGGAACAAAGTCTCTCAATACATCTCTTGCAGTGTTTGATTCTACTAAAGTATCGTCAAAATCTATTATCAAACTAATTTTTTTAGTCATTTTTTACTGCTCTTAGTCCTATATCCTTTCTGTAGAAAGAATCTTTGAAGGATATTTTTTCAATTTGAGTATAAATATTTTCTCTACATGCATTAATTGAATCGTCTATGTTTGATAAAACTAAAACTCTTCCACCATTTGTGACAATCTTATTATTTTTCATTTTTGTTCCAGAATGAAAACAAATGATTTTTTCTTCTAGATCCTTAATCCCATTTATTTCTAGTTCTTTATTATATTTTTCGGGATAACCACCTGAACAAATCACTACACACAATCCTTTTTTATTTTTCCATTTTACAGAGTTGTTTTTTAATTTTGAGTTTGCAATATCCATAAAAACATCTAGAATATTACCTTCAAACATTGGCATAATAAGCTCACATTCTGGGTCTCCAAAACGACAATTATACTCAATCACTTTAGGACCATCCTTGGTCATCATTATGCCCGTGTACAACATACCTTGAAAAGTAGATTTTTTTTCTCTCATTGCATTAATCGTAGGTACAATTATATTTTCAATTATTGAATCTTCTAAATCAATAGACCAAAATTCAGGAGGAGTATAGCATCCCATTCCTCCTGTATTAGGACCCATGTCATTATCTTGTACTCTTTTATAATCACAAATTGCTATTGGTTTAGAAAAATTCACTCCATCTGTAAAACAGAATACGCTAACTTCTTTCCCATAAATTCTATCCTCAACTAAGATCGATTTCCCTGAATTTCCTAGCATATTTTTATTCATAATGTCATCTAATATAGTTATCAACTCTTCTTCTGAATTAGGTAAAAAAACTCCTTTTCCAGCGGCTAATCCATCTGCTTTTATTACAATATTTTTGTACCCCTTAGTCAGACAGTAGTTTTTTGCCTTATCAAAATTACTAAAAAATTCTGCATATGAAGTAGGAATATTATTTTCCATCATTAATTTTTTAGAAAATATTTTTGATGATTCAATTCTTGAAGCTTCTTTTGAGGGACCAAAACATTTGATGTTTTTTTCAGTTAGTAAATTAGTTATTCCTTCACTTAAAGGTTCTTCAGGACCAACAATAACTAAATCAGGACTGAGACTGATTATTTGTTTGACAATTGAATTTAGATCATCGTTTTCAGTTTTTAAATTTTTAGATAATTGAGAAATTCCATAATTATCACTGAAAGAAATAATTTCATTAATTCTTTCATCCAAGGATAACTTCCATATAATTGAATGCTCTCTGCCTCCAGATCCTAAAACTAAAATCCTCATATATTTATTCCCATTCAATTGTACTTGGAGGTTTTGAAGTTATATCGTAAACAACTCTATTTACTCCGTTAACTTCATTTATAATTCTTGAAGATATTTTAGACAATACATCGTAAGGTATTTTTGACCAGTCTGCGGTCATAGCATCTTTTGAGTTTACAGCTCTTATTGCTACGCAATTTTGATATGTTCTATTATCTCCCATTACACCAACACTTTGTGTATTTGTTAGTACAGCAAAAGCTTGCCATATTTCATCATATAAATTTGCTTTTTTTATTTCATCAATAAATATATGATCTGCTTCTCTCAGTAACTCTAATTTTTTTTCTGTTACATCTCCCATTATTCTGATGGCTAAACCAGGTCCGGGAAAAGGATGTCTCCCAATAACTTTATTATTTATTCCTAGCTCTTTGCCAATTTCTCTTACCTCATCCTTAAATAAAAGTCTGAGAGGTTCTATAAGTTTTAATTTCATTTTCTCTGGAAGCCCTCCCACGTTATGATGGCTCTTAATTACTACTTGATGACCATCTTTTATAAGTGCAGACTCAACCACATCAGAGTATAAAGTACCTTGCGCTAAAAATTTTACATTATTTATCTTTTTGCTCTCTTTTTCGAAAACATTAATAAACTCTGTCCCTATAATTTTTCGTTTTTTCTCTGGATCTGAAATGTTTTTAAGCTTTTCTAAAAATTGTTTACTAGCATCAGCCAATATAACATTTAAACCTAAGTCTTTTTTCAAGAAATTCATAACGTCATCTTCTTCATTTTTTCTAAGAAGTCCGTTATTTACAAATATGGAAGTTAATTGGCTCCCAATTGCTTTATGAATTAGAGTGGCTGTAATACTTGAATCTACGCCACCAGAAAGAGCACAAATAACATTGCTGTCACCAACTTCATCTTTTATTTGATTTATTGAATTTTGAATAAAATTTTGCGAAGTCCAATCGTTTTTAGTCCCACAAATATTTACAGCGAAATTACTGAGTATTTCATCTCCTAAGTTTGTGTTATCTACTTCAGGATGAAATTGTACACCATAAATATTTTTATACTCAAATGCAGCACAAAATGTGTTATTTGTTTCTGCAACTGCTGTAAAGTTTTCAGGGAGTTTGATGATTTTATCAGAATGACTCATCCATACCTTATTTGATGGTGGTATGCCATTAAATAGCATTGAATCTTTTTTGATTTTCAGAATAGCATTGCCATATTCTCTATTACTAGCTTCTTCAACCTTTCCATTAAATTCCTGAGCAATTAGTTGCATACCATAACAAATCCCTAAAATTGGTACATCTAAATTCATGATCCAGTTTGGTATTTTAGGAGAATCAATATCAAATACACTATTAGGACCACCAGAAAGAATAAATCCTTTTATTGTTCTATCTTTAAAGAAATTTGGATCGATGTTTGGACTAACAAGATCGCAAAAAATATTCTTTTCTCTGAGTCTTCTTGATATGAGTCTAGTGTATTGAGAACCGAAATCAAATATAATGATAGTATCTTGCTTCAAGTTTTTTCCTGAATAATGTTTGTATAAAATTAAGGATAAAGGTAAAGTTTTAAAAATTGAAGAGTAAACAAAATAGAAAAATATTTTTAGAAAATGCAATTAATTGTTTAAACCAAAATAATCCTTGCGTTTTACCCACCGATACTTATTATGCATTGTCTGTCAAAGCTAGTAGCAGTATAGCTGTCAAGAATTTGTTTATGATCAAGAAAAGAGACATGACTAAACCTGTGCCAATATTAATTTCTAAATTAAGTGATATCAGTGAATACTGTGATGTTTCATCAAAAATTCTAAGAAAAATAACAGAAAAATTCTGGCCTGGTCCTCTGACGATTGTATTGCCCTTGATTGGAGGTATTCCGGAAGAAATAAATAATAATTCTGGATTTTTAGGGGTTAGAGTTCCTGATCATTCCTTTGCTGTGGATTTGATAAATTTACTAGGAGAACCTATAACTGGCACATCCGCAAATATTAGTAATATCCCTCCTACAAAAAACTTAAATGAGATTAAGAATTCTTTCAAAGAAAGTATATGTACTTATGTTGATATTCCATGTGGCAAGGAAACTTTGTCTTCAACTGTTATAAAGATTGACAATGATAATGAAATAGTTATTTTAAGAGAAGGACCAATTACTTTAGGTCAAATAGAAAAAGAATTATAAAAATGCTTAATTATAAAAAATTGATTGAAGAAATTTTAGGTCGGAATGATTTAGGGATTTATGACTTAATGAAGTATCATTTTGGTATTAATAGCCAAGTGGATAAAAAATTTCCTTATTCTGAGCTTACAGAAATTTTCTCAAGAAAAATCCAAATTAATGAAAATTTATTAGTTAAGATAGCTTTATCAATAGAATTATTAAATTCTTCTTTTGAAGTTCATGAAGATGTCAGAAATGGAAATACTGAAAGATATAAATCTGAGTCTTTGTGGTGGAAATATGGTCCTGCACAAGCAATAAATGTTGGAGATGGTTTTCAAGCTATTTCTAGAAGTGTGCTTTTAGAATTATCAGAATATTCTCAAGACTATGAAAATATATTAAGAACTGTAGCTTACTTAGATAAATCCATAATTGAAGTTTGTGAGTCTGAAAACTATGAATTAAGATTACAAGAACTACCTCAATCAGAAATTGAAGACCATAACAAAATAATTACTAATAAGTATGGCTCACTTGTTTCAAATTGTTTTATTTTGCCTACAATGCTTAAATCAAGCAATGAACAAAATCTAAGAGAATTTGCAGATAATTTGGTACTTTTTGAAAAACTCAGAAGAGAAATTGATTTTTTTAAGTCAGATGATCAAAATGACTCTCCTCAACTTGGATCATTCCTATCAAAAAGTAAACCTTTATCCGTCATCATCGCTATGAAAGATGGGGATTCTTCATTAAGAAGAAAATTAGGTGAAATTTATATACAAAGAGTAATAGACCCTCAAAACATTAAAATCATAAAAGACTTATGTATTAGTGAAGGCTCACTTGAAAAAGTAAAAACTATTTCCAAAGATCACAAAGATTTATCTATTGAAATTATGAATAAATTATCTTTTGAAAAATCAGAACAAGATACTATTTTTAGTGTTTTAGAAAATATTTAATATGGCGAAAATTAAGAGTATCAAAGAAGAAAAATTTAGTAATAAAAAATGTTTGTTGAGATTAGATTTAAATGTTCCGCTTTCTGAATCAGGAGAAATTTTAGATGATACTCGAATTATTGAAAGTAAACCCTCAATTGACTATTTAATTGATCAGGGAGCAAAAGTTATTATTATTTCTCATATAGGTAGACCTAATGGAAAATACGAAAAAAAGTTTTCATTTAAAAACATAAAAGATCAAATAGAAAATAGGATTAATAGAGAAATAATTTTTATTGATTTTGATGATCAATCTAAAGCAATTGACATAGTGGATTCCAAGAACAATAGTACTCTTTTTATGCTTGATAATTTAAGATTTAATCCGGGTGAAGAAAGTAATGATGATGAATTTATAGACTTTTTATCGAGTATTTCAGATGTTTATGTAAATGATGGGTTTGGAACTATTCATCGAAATCATGCATCAATCACAGGAGTATCAAAAAAAATAAAATCTTTTGGAGGATTGCTTTTAGAAAAAGAAATTCAAAATATATCAAAGTGTATGACTACAAAATCTTCTAACTCAATTGCAATTTTAGGAGGAGCAAAGATTTCAGATAAAATTCCTATTATTGAAAATTTATCATCATCGTTTAGTGATGTAGTTATAACCGGAGGTATGCTTAGGCCCTTTCTAGTAGCTTCAGGAGAAATATCAAATTCTAATGATATTCAAGATGATAACGAAGTCATAGTTGCAAAAAAAATTCTAAATGAAAATAGAAATTTATTTATACCAAAACAATTAATTTGTGCTAAATCATTAGATCATGAACCTGAACTATTAAATTCATCACAGATTGAAAGTGATGATAATATTTATGACATTGGGCCGAATAGTTTGTCAGATATTTCTAATATGATTATTAATTCTAATAAGATTATTTGGAATGGCCCCCCAGGAGTTTACGAAAAAGAATTATTTCAGAATGGAACAAAAACTATCATAAAGGCAATAGTGAATTCTAAATCAAAAATTAAGGTTGCAGGAGGAGGTTCAACAGTTGCGGCAATAAACTATTTTAATTCTTCAGATTATTTTTCCCATATTTCAACTGGAGGAGGAGCCTTCTTGAGCATGTTAGAAGGGAAGTTCCTCCAAGGAATTGAGGTTTTGAAATAATGAAAAAAATTATTATATCTAATTTGAAAATGAACAAAAATTTCAAAGAATTTGACTCTTACTTACAAACATTAAAATCTGAAGTGAAAAACTTTCAAAATGAGATTGTCTTATGTCCTTCAAGTATTTACTTAGACAAATTATTCTCTGAAAAACTCAAATTCTCCATAGGTATTCAAGATATTGATCATAGAAATCAAGGAGCTGCAACTGGTTCAATATCTGCAACCCAGGTAAAAAATATATGTGAATATGCTATAGTCGGCCACTCAGAAAGAAGAGAAGTTTTTAAAGAACACAATCAAATGATTAAAGAAAAAATTTCTAGATGTTGGGAAAATGAAATAACACCGATTTTATGTATTGGAGAAAGTTTAAAAATAAGAGAAAAAGGGATTGAAGAAATAAAAAAACATCTTTTTTCTCAGTTGGAAGAAACTTTAAATTTTAATGATAATTTTCAAGATATAATAATAGCGTACGAGCCAATTTGGGCTATTGGTACTGGTCTTTCAGCTACAAATAATCAAATTTTAGAAGTCCTAGAAATAATTAGTGAAAAACTATCATTAATTTCTAATACTAAAAATATACCTGTTTTATACGGTGGAAGTGTAAACCTTGATAATTTTAAAGATCTTCAAAAAATATCCAATCTCTCAGGTTTTCTTATAGGAAGTGCAAGTTTAGATCCAAATAGCTTATCGAAAATAATAAATGACTTCTAATGTTAAATCATAAAGTTATTTCAATTCTTGGACCTACTGCATCAGGTAAATCTGATTTAGCAATAAAAATAGGTAAAAAATTTAATTTTCCAATTATCAATTGTGACTCTAAACTTTTATATAGAGGATTAGATATAGGTACGGCAAAACCTACACATGCGGATCAAAATTTGGTCAAGCATTATATGATTGATATTCTAAATTATGATGATCATAGTAATCTAAGATGGTTTCTTGATGAATCTAGGGAAATTATTACAGAATTGAACAATAATAATCAAATCCCATTACTTACAGGTGGTACAGGCCAATATTTGTGGGGAATCTTAGATGCATGGGATCCACCTCAAGTAAAACCAAATAAAAAATTAAGACAAAATATATACAAAGAAATTGAAAAATTTGGAATAAAAAAAGTAGTTAAAAAATATTCTGAAAATTATAAATTAAATCCAGATTTAGACTTGGAAAATCCTGTACGACTCATACGGATTATTGAATTATATGAATCTGGGCACAACAGTTACTCAAAAAACAAATTAGATAATTATGATATTAATTCTTTAATTATTGGAATAAAAATAGACAGAGAAGAAAGTAATAAATTAATTAAACAAAGAATAAAGAAAATGTTTTCTATGGGTTGGATAGAAGAAGTGGAAAAATTACTTATGTCTGGCATAGATCCTGATTCTCCAGCAATGATGTCTATTGGATACAGAGAAATAATTGATCACATTTATGGAAATTCTAGTAAAGATCAAATGGAAGAAAAGATATATACTTCAACCAGAAGATTGCTGAGACATCAAGACAATTGGTTTAAGAAGTCTAATAAAAGAATTAAATGGATAAATTTTGAAAACTCATTCGAAGCCGCGGATATTATAATACAAGAGTGGTTAAAAAAATAAGGAGTTTATTATGTTGCCTTTTGTTAAGCTTCAAGGAGCTGGCAATGATTATATAGCGATCGATGGAAGAGAAGCAAACTATGACTGGAATCAATTATCATTAGATATGAGTAAACCTGCTTTTGGGGTAGGTTCTGACGGAATCGTTGTGGTTTTTGAAAGTGATAAAGCTGATATCAGAATGAGAATATACAACCCTGATGGATCTGAGGCTGAAATTAGTGGAAATGGAATAAGATTATTCACAAAGTTTGTAATTGACCAAGGAATTATATCTTCAGATAAAGATATTTTGAAAATAGAGACAGGGGACGGAATAAAAACTGTATATCCTGAATTAGAAAATGGAAAAGTTGTTTCATCAAAAGTAGAGATGGGGATACCTAATTTCATAGCTAGTAAAATACCAATATCTGTTCCTCAATTAACTGATAGCGATATGCCTAAATTTCAAATGGATATTCTAGGACATAAACTTGATATCACCTGCCTTTCTGTTGGTAATCCTCACGCTGTTTGTATCATGGATCAAAATGTGGAGGATTTTCCTTTAGTTGAAGTAGGTACAATTGTTGAAAAGCATGAATATTTTCCTAATAGAATTAATTTTGAAATAGTAAATGTAATTTCAAGAAGCAAAATAAGGGCAAGGATATTTGAAAGAGGAGCAGGGGAAACCTTATCTTCCGGAACAGGGAGTACAGCTTCTGCAAGCGCTAGTAGATATAATGGATTAGTTGATGATAGCGTTGAAGTGGTTTTAGATGGTGGTAACTTGAATATATCTTGGGATCAAAATGATATGGCAATGTTAGAAGGACCATCAGAAGAAGTTTTTAGTGGCATTTGGCCTAAATAAAGGAGAAAATTATGAAATTTGCAAAACGAGTACAAGATCTTCCACCATATTTATTTGTTGGAATATCAAGGGCTATAGCTAAAAAGAAAGAACAAGGAATTGAGGTTATTTCATTTGGTATTGGAGATCCTGATATCCCCACTCCAAAGTCTGTAATTGATAGATTGAAAACTGCTTCAGAAAATCCCATTCATCATAGATATCCAGAATCTGAAGGATTACCTGAATTCAGAGAATCTGTGGCTAAATTTTATTCTGATAGATTTGGAGTAAATTTAGATTATAAAACAGAAATAATTAATCTAATTGGAGCTAAGGAAGGGATTGCACATGCTCCTCTATGCTTTATTGATCCAGGGGATATAGCTCTAGTACCTAATCCAGCTTACCCCGTTTATGAAATTGGAACTATGTTTGCAGGTGGAGAAACTGTATTTATAGACTTGTTAGAAGAAAATGACTTCTTGATAGACTTCTCTAGTATTGATACTAAAGTTGCTAAAAAGGCAAAGATGCTTTGGATAAATTATCCAAATAATCCAACAGGAGCAATTGCCAATCTAGATTTTTATAAGGAAGCAGTAGAATTTTGTAAAAATTTTGATATCGCTTTGATGCATGATGCATGCTATACAGAAGTAACTTTTGATGATTATGTTGCTCCAAGCATACTTCAAGTTCCAGGAGCAAAAGATATAGCTATTGAATTTCATTCACTATCTAAGACTGCAAACATGACAGGATGGAGGGTTGGAAGTGCAGCAGGAAATCCTGATTTAATCAATGCTCTTATGAGAGTAAAGTCGAATATAGACTCCGGACTCTCTCAGGCAATTCAAGAGATGGGAATGGAAGCTCTTTCTTTGTCTAAAGATTGGATTAATGAAAATAATAATATTTATAAAAAAAGAAGAGACAAAGTTGTTGCTACACTTCAAGAAATAGGTTTAGATGCAAAAGCTCCAAGCGCGACGCTATATATTTGGACGCGGGTCCCTGAAGGTTATACTTCAGCCTCTTTTACAGAAAGATTATTAGAAGAAGTGAATGTAGTTGTTACTCCTGGAAGTGGATATGGTACTGCAGGAGAAGGTTTCATTAGACTTTCTTTGACAATACCTGATGATCAAATCGATGAAGGATTAAATAGATTGTCAAAGTTTACCTTAAAATAACTTGGGATTGCATAAAACAGGAAAATTTAAAGAAAGAGCTTTGCTTATAGCTGCTCATATCAAGGGGAAATCTTCTTCAAAGAATGCTAAGGAATCATTAGAAGAACTTTCAAATCTTGCATTATCAGCAGGAGCTGAACCCATTAAAGCTTTTTACCAAATGTTAAGTAAACCACAAAATACATATATAGGTACTGGTAAATTAACCGAAATAAAAAATCACATCAAAGAATTAGACATAGATGTTTGTATATTTGATGATGAATTAAATCCAAGCACACAAAGGGAACTTGAAAATAGACTCAATACAAAAGTAATTGATAGAACCGCATTAATTTTAGATATATTTTCTGATAGAGCTCGAACTCATGAAGGGAAGCTTCAGGTAGAATTAGCTCAGTCAGAATATTTGATGCCTAGACTTGCTGGTCAATGGAGTCATTTGGAAAGATTAGGTGGAGGTATTGGTACGAGAGGTCCTGGTGAGACACAAATTGAAACAGATAGAAGATTAGTTAGAGATAAGATAAAAAGAGTAAAATCTTCTATGAAGAAAATTGAAAGAAACAGAAGCTCTCAAAGAAATAAAAGAATAAATAATAATACTATAAATTTTTCTTTGGTAGGGTATACAAACTCAGGAAAAAGTTTATTATTCAATAATCTTGTAAAATCAAAAATACTATCTAAAAATCAATTGTTTTCTACATTAGATACAACTACAAGAAAAATATACTTAGATCAAAATGTTTCAGCTACTATTTCGGACACAGTAGGATTTATAAATAAATTGCCGACTATTTTAGTAGAATCATTTAAATCAACTCTTGAAGAAGCAATAAATGCAGATGTATTGCTACATGTTATAGATTACGCAAATGATGATTTTGAGGAAAAGATAGAAACCGTAGATAGTATATTAAATGATTTAGGGTTATCAGATGTTCC
>PAOY01000009.1 GCA_002710135.1 Dehalococcoidia bacterium
AATAAGATTTTTATGCATCTAAACAAATAATGTTAAATATATTTTCAATTCGATCAAAAAAAATTTATTATGGGTGGTTAATTGTTGGTGTTCTATTTCTTTTCAATGTAATTGGGATTGGAACTAGACAAGGATTTGGAATTTTTGTAGATATATGGGGATCAGAATGGGAAGTGAATGTATCATCTATTAGTTTGGCTGCAAGCATAGGTTGGCTAGTTAATGGATTGGCAAATCCTATAATCGGCCAATTATCTGATAAATATGGCCCTAAGATTGTGATGGTTTTCTGCTCTATAATTGTTTCTCTTAGCTCAATATTAGTTGCTACTTCTTATAATGTTTTCACTCTCTCTTTTTATTATGGGTTTTTGATTTCATTTGCCACTGGAACAGGAGGTCCTTTGGGCATTATTCTTTCAAAATGGTTTGCTCAAAGGAGAGGAGTAGCAATGGGTGCTGTTATGGCTGGAGGTTCAATAGGAAGTCTGTTTTTTATCCCATTATTGACTTTTATTGCTATAAATTATAGCTGGCAATTAGCATGGATTGTAGTTGGTTTATTTGGACTTATTCTTGTTGTTCCAACATCTATAATTGTTTTGAAAAATGAACCTAGAGATATTAATTTGACTATTGAAGATTCTGATCAAGAAGGCAATCACTCTTCTAAAGAATCAGGCCCCTTGTGGGTAGATAAATGGACAACTGCTTATAACTCAAAACCAATGTGGCAACTATCAATAGGATATTTTGTTTGCGGAATTACTACTGCTTCTATTTCTGTGCATTTTATAAAATGGGCTATTTCAGAAAACATTTCAACTTCTGAAGCAGCATTATCTTTTGGAGTTTTGAGTGCAGTGAATGGGGTCTCAGTTTTTTGTTCAGGTTATTTCTCAGACATTTTTCAAAGAAGGATAATTTTGGGTCTTGTTTATGCTATTAGAGGGATTGCATTTCTTGCATTATTGCTTTTAACTGGTCAATTAGCATTATGGGCATTCGCAATAGTTGGGGGTATGTCTTGGTTGGCAACGGTACCACTTACAACTGCTTTGACATCAGAAATTTACGGTCAAAAAAGACTTGGATCTTTAGTTGGTCTGATAAATATGTCTCATCAACTAGGAGGAGCTGGAGCTGTACTATTATTTGGAATGGTATACGATATTTTTGGAAATTATGACTTTGGATTATGGGTTGGAGTTGTATCTCTTCTAATTGCTTCAATTGCTTCTTTCTCGATAAGTGAAAAAAGATTTTCATCCAGATTTCATAAAAGACTTGCAAATTAGATGTTTCTTAAGCCATTAAAGCAATCCGAAGCATTAAGTCATCACGGGGATTCAATAAATCCTGATTTTGCAAAATGGGTTACTGATTTTATATCTGGATTTTCTGAAAATTTATTGATATCAATTTTTATATTTGGATTAGTTTTATTTTTTTCTTTATTTATATTTATTTTGTTTTTTTCTCGTAGGAGATAAGCATTATCTAAAAAGATTAAAATTTGAAAAAAAAATCACAATATTGTGAATCTGGAAATAAGAATGCTCAGTAGAATTATTTTTTAGCAACTATATTTATTAGTCTTCGTAAAGTTATACTCCAGATAATTACAGAACTTATTGCTATTGATAATGGCTCTCCAGGTACACCTCTTCTCCATTCCTCAACTTCCTTAACAGAATCAAATAGTATAAATTTATAAAGTTCGTCTATCGTTCCCACCAATGCTGTTATTGAAATCAACCCAAAAAAAACGGTCCCTGCAAAAACCAATACTTTGAACATGATGTCATTATTATTTTCGTTAGAAATATCATTTCTGTTCTGAAGGTATACATGTACAAGATAGATTATGCCACTTATGATTGATGTAGTAATTCCTGTGAAAAGGCTTGCTTCAACGCTTCCATCGTACATCATTTTACTCCCTAAATCTTCATTTTCACTTCCAATAATTCCATCGGTTATAGAAATCATTTCATAGCTAAAACTAGATCCAAATAATGATGCAAAAATTCCTTGTAAGATTCTAGAAATTCCAGCTAAGCAAAATACTCCTCCCGAAATCAGTCTTACAAAATAAAAATATCCATTTAGGGATAAATCGAAGCTTAACTTAACACCTGAATTTTTTAGAGAGTATCCAATTAAGAAAATAACCCCAGATATTATTAAGATTGAAAATAAGATACCAATTGCTACTCCTATAAAGTCAAACATTATTAATTCCTTGGTTATTTATAATATGAATTTTATACTATTAGGTAGTGATTTATAATTGTGATATCAAGATTTTTATTATANTTTATGATGGCTTATGAAAAAAAACATAAAAGTTATTGANGACAAGAATAAGATAAATGACCCTTGGGAAGATTACATAAATCAAGGTTATGAAAATCTAAGTAATTTTCAGAAAATCCTAAGATTTATTATTATTTCTTCTATTATTTTGATTTTGTTTGTTTTTATAATTGGATATCTTTTAGTGAAGACAGGTCAGTGGTAAATTGAATGGATATTTTAACTCTTAATATAATTATTTTTGCAATTAGTGCAGTATCAACAGTTATTTTTGGAAGTTATCTTGCTAAATATGGTGATGCTTTAGCTTCAATTACTGGATTAGGTAGATTGTTTATTGGAAGTATTCTTGTGGCATTGGCTACTTCTCTTCCTGAACTTTCTGCTAATATATCTGCAGTTTTATTGGATCCACCTAACCCTGCTCTTGCCCTTGGAGATATTTTAGGTTCGAATATGGTGAATATGCTAATTTTTTGTTCAATTGCGCTTATTTTTGGAGGCAAAACTGTAATTGACCAAATATCCAGTAGTCAAATTTATCTAGCAGCTTTAGCTACATTTATGACTGTTGTTGTATTAATTGTTACTTTCATTAATTTTTCATACTCTTTTTATAACTTGGGCTTATCATCATTCATTATATTTGTGTTCTATGTAATTGGTCTTAGGTACACTTATAAACTTAAGCCTGATGAAGAGGTTGAAGAAGATGATTCAGATATTACGGCTTTTAGGGCTTGGTTTTATTTTATCCTTATCTCAATAGGAGTTGTTTTTTCTGGATATTTTTTAGCATATAGTGTAGATAACATTTCTCATGAAACAGGAGTAGCTTCAAGTACATTGGGTATAATTGTTTCGTCTATTGTCACATCTATGCCTGAGGCTTCCTCATATATTGCTTCTGTAAGGATAAAGGCAACTGATTTAGGGGTCGCAGGGCTATTTGGAAGTTGTGTATTTAATGTGACTATTATTTTTTATACAGATATTTTTTATGTAGGCAATTTAATTGAGCAGTTTGAAACAGCCCATATAATTGCAACTATAACAGGTCTCTTATTGATATCAATTTCAGCCTTATTGATATTCTTAAAAGGAAATCTTTCAGGTTATTTGAAAAATGCTTTTTTGGTTGTTTTAGTTGGAATATATATAGCTGGAATATTTTTTATAACAACATAGGTTTTAGATAGTAAAATCTATTATTCCTCGTCCATCTTTTCCATTTTCTAAATCTTGATATGCTTCATTGATTTGATCTAATGGGTATTTTCTTTCTATAACAGAATTTATATCTAGCTTCCCAGTCTTATAAAAGTCAATTATTCTTTCAAATGTTACATGAGGAGATACAGATCCATAATATGAACCCACTAGAGTTTTGTGATCCCTTACCATATCAACTAAATCAATATTAGCTGTCATACCTAAAGGAGCTAGTCCAATAATCACACCGGTTCCGCCTTTTTTCAAGGATTTCATCATTTGTTCTGTAGTAATGGCACTTCCAAAGGCATCAAATCCAAAATCTACTCCCTGGCCATTTGTTATTTCCAATATTTTTTCTTGAACATCTTCACTTTTAGAATTGATTGTATGTGTTGCTCCAAATTTATAACTAAATTCAAGTTTGCTATCTAAAATATCTACGGCAATAATTTTAGAAGAATTTATGATTTGACCTCCCAAAATTGTGTTTAGACCAACCCCCCCTGTACCAAAAACTGCAATACTTGCACCGGGAAATATATTTTTTTGATTAATAACGCCTCCTACTCCAGTTGTTACAGAGCATCCAATTAGGCAGGCAACGTCTATTGGAACATCGTCATCTATTTTAAAACATGCATTTTCAGGGATTATAATTTCTTCAGCAAAAACACCTAGTTTTGCCATTTGATGTATATCTTCATTTTTTTCATCTCTTAATCTGAAAGTTCCATCATATTGTTTAGTTCCAGTAATTCTGTTGGTATCACATAGGTTCCCTAAACCATTTCTACAGGATACACAAGATCCACAGCTTGCCACAAAAGATAAAATGCATTTATCTCCCTTACTTACAGAGGTGACATTTTCACCTACATCTTCAATAATACCCGCTCCTTCATGTCCTACGACAATAGGCATAGGAAAAGCTGTTTCACCTTTCATTACGTGATGATCAGATGCGCATACACCTGCAGCTAACATTTTAACCTTTACTTCGTTGCTTTTAGGGTTTTCTTGTTTTAGATCTTTTATGACCATTGGTTGATTTGCTTCGTACAAAACAGCTGCTTTAACCATCACTATCTTCCTTTTTGGGTTTTATCTTTACAAAAATAAAACTTATTATTGAAATTATTAATATCAATTCTACTAAATTAAAGGCTAATGTATATGTTTTGTATCTGTCAAAAATTATTCCTGAAAATATTGGACCTATAATCACAGGAAGTGCAATGGGCATATTGATAAATCCAAATATAGATGAGTATTTTTTTAGTCCAAATAATTCTGTAGTAATTGCCGGTCCAAGTACTCCCATAGCTCCAATTCCTAGCCCCATTAATGATGATCCAATCCACATTAATTCTTGTTTATCAGCTAGAACAAATTGAATCCCTATCATTTGAAAAATCACAACAATTACTAGTATGAATCTTGATGGAATAATGTCGCTCAACCATCCACTTACAAGTTTACTTATTACAGCAAATATACCAAATGCAGACATCATAGAAGATGCTAAGCCTACACTTACTCCTTTGGCAACAAAATGAGGAACTAATTGTATTACTACTGTAGTTCTTGCAAATTGTTGTAAAGTCATTCCTGAAACTAAAAACCAAAATGCGTAAGTCCTTATAGCTTCAGATAACTCATAATCTTTTTTAGAATCTTTTTTAGATTCATTTTTACTACTAGTACCAAACTCATGATTTTTATCATCTCTTATAAATAGGACAACTAGGAATAGTACGATGAAAGTAGATATTCCAAGTATGAAAAAAGCAAATCTCCAACCAGAAGCAAGAATTATAAAGGTAGCAATTGGTACAGTAATAACTGCTGAAAAATTATTTCCAGCCATAGTAAAACCTATCATTCTACCTCTAATTTTAGGAAACCATAAACCCATAAGTTTTCCCAAAGGAAGTTGCGTTGCACCTGGTATTCCTACATATAGCAATATGCTAGAAACATAAAGTTGCCATAATTCGCTCATAGACCCTCTCATAAAGAAGCCTATGGTAACCAGTAATAATGAAAGAGACATTATTTTTGTAGATCCATATTTATCTAAAAATCTACCAGCTATAGGAGCTATGAAAGAACTTGCTATACCTAGAGACAAAGACAAATTTATTTGAGTTCTTGACCAGCCAAACTCTTCCTCTAATGGTATTACAAATGCCTGAAATGCATATTGGACAAATCCTATTGATGTCCCAACAGAGAGAAAAGTAGTCCCAGCAACTAGCCATCTTCTATATTGATAACTAAATAAATTAAAACTCATTCTCTTATGATTAATTCTTCTTTAATTGAAACCCCAAGTCCAGGTCCTTCCGGAACTTTAATTTTTCCATCAATTACCTCTGGATTTTCATTGAATATAAAGAATTTATGTTTGTAGCTACTAAGTGGAGGGTCGTTAAGCATTTCACAGTAAGGAGCATTTTCCCATGTAGAAAGAATATGTATATGAGCGATAACTCCAATATCTCCTCCTCCATGATGAGGTACAATTTCTTTATTATATTTTCTTGATAAATCTCCAATCTCTATCAGAGGAGAAATTCCACCAAGGACCATCAATTCTGGTTGTAAAATATCGTATGAATTTTTTTCAACCATCTCATTGAAATCGGAAACTACTGTGTTATTCTCACCTCCAGCAATCTTTGTTTTTTTCATAGATACAAGTTCAGCAAGTTCTTTGTAATTAAATCTAGGCCTTGGTTCTTCAAGCCAATAGCAGCCAAGTTCATGCATCGCTTCATTTGTTCTTTTTGCTCTATCCATATCCCAAATTATGCCTGGTTGCCAAGGATAACTTGATTGAGCTTGATTTGCATCAACTAAAATATCTAACTTTTTACCAGTTTTTTCAACTATTTTTTCTATAGTTTCTAAATCTTTATCGAATTCTTTATGATGCAATCTAACTTTTATTGCTTTCCAGCCCTCATTAAGTATTTTTTCAGCTAATTCTGCTCTTTCATCAGGTTCGGAAAGAATTACAAAACTTGAATAAGGAATCAAGAAATCTTTTTTCTTCCCTAGAATCTCAGCTATGGATTTGCCTTCTATTTTCCCTTTTAAATCCCATAAAGCTACATCTATGCCAGCCAGACCATTATATGGTATGTTTCTAGTTTTATATATTAAGTATTTAAAATGACTAATAACATCTATTGGGCTTTTCCCAACTAAGTATTCTTTTGCATCACTTAAAATCGATTGATCACATCCTGGTCCAATTCCTATAGTGCCATCGTCTAATTCAATTTCTGTAAAGGTCGTACCTCCAATATTTGATTTAACTGTACTCCCAGGACTCCAAGCTGGTTCAACATCTCCTAAATATTCTATTAATTTAGTTTTAGAAACTCTTAAGTCTTTAATTTTCATATTTTCCTCTATACATTTTTTTTTTTATTGGATATGATAATTTTCAAATGTTATATAAATTACAAAAACTAAACTACACTCTAACGGGACATAATAATGAAAATTAAATCAATAGAAGCATTTACAATTGAACTAAAGCCTAATTTAAAAACTAAGCCAAGAGTCCCTAAATCTAAGGATCCATATGATACTAGAGGAATGGTTAGTCCAATGAATAGATATCCTGGGATTCCAAGATCAGAGTGGAGTGCTGGATGGAAAAGAACAGCATGTATAGTAAAAGGAGAAGATGGTACCTGGGGTTTTGGTTTTACATTATATTCGGGTGTAACCGAATCTATAATAAATGATCATCTTGCTAATATCTTAGTGGGTAAAGATTGCATGTCTACAGAAATGCTTTGGGATATTATGCAACAATCAACAATTCCCTACGGGACATCTGGCTTGTCAAGTTTTGCAATAAGCGCAGTAGATAATGCTATATGGGATCTAAAAGGGAAAGTATTAGATAGACCTGTTTATGAAATTATTGGAGGCCCTCAAAAGGATAAAATATTTTGTTATGCAAGTAACACAAGTTTTGAATATGGAACTAAAAATAGTATCGAATGGTTCCTAGAATTAGGATTTAAGGCCGTTAAACTCTTCTTAAGAGAAGGGCCTGAAAGTAATCTTGAGGGTATCAATAGAGCTGAAGAGTTGGTTGCATCAACAAGAGAACAAGTTGGCCCTGATATAGAAATAGCAGTTGATGCATGGATGTCTTTAAATAATGAGTATGCAGTTAGATTAGCAGAAGCATTAAGGCCATACAAAATTAAGTGGATGGAAGATTACTTAAATCCAGAAAATCTAGATGGATATCAAAACTTAAGAAATAGAATTCCTTGGCAAACTTTAGCGACTGGAGAGCATTGGTATTCCCTATATCCTTTTGCAGTAGCTGCTAGCAAAGGAATAGTTGATATTTTTCAGCCTGACTTAAACTGGGTAGGAGGTATTACAGCTGGAATAAAGATATGCCATTTAGCAGAAGCCCATGGCCTATCTGTGATCCCTCATGCTAGTACAAATTATCCTTATGGACAGCATTTGGCATTTTCTATGCCATCAGTACCTTGGGCTGAAAGATCTGAGGGAGTTTCTCCTCCGGGAGTTCCATTAGAAGAAATGGTTTTATTACCAGGGACGCCTACAATTAAAAATGGTTATATTATTCCATCAGATGCGCCTGGTTTTGGATTGGAAATTACAGAAGATTGGCTTAGAGAAAGAGCAGTTTAGATAAAATTTAATATTTTAATATGACATTTGAAAATAATTGATATATTATAGATTTCTAAACAAGGTTTATTACAAATAAAATTATTGGAGATTCAAATGAATAAAGTAAAAGAAAATTTAAAAGCAGGAAAAACTGTAGTAGGTTGTGCTGGATCACCTTGGGTAGAAAACATGAGTATTTTAGCTGATTCAGATTATGACTTCATACTTTATGACACTCAGCATTCACCTTTTATGGTAAAAGAATTTATACCGGCTATTGCTTCAATGGCAGGTAAAAATGCAGCCCCAATAGTTAGAGTAAGCGCAAATCAACCAGATCTTATTTGTTTTGCTTTGGATGCAGGAGCTAGAGGAATAGTTGTTCCAATGGTTAATACTAAAGAAGAAGCCGAAGCTATGGTTAGAGCTTGTAAATACGCTCCACTAGGAGACAGGAGTAATGCAGGATTAAGAGGAGATTGGGGAATAAATGTAAGTGAATATTCTACAAAAGAAAAATATAGAGAATATTTAGACATGTATAATGATGAAGTTTTGATTGCTCCTATGATTGAAACCCAGCAAGCAATTGACAATATTGATGATATATTAAGTGTTGATGGGATTGATGTATTGCTAATTGGACCTTCTGATTTATCAATAGAACTTGGAGTATCGTTAGATTTTGAATCAAGCGAGTACGAAAAAGGCTTGGATATAATTGCAGAGGCATGCAAAAGGCATGGAGTAGTGCCTGGTATGTATTTTATTCCTCCTACTATGGATCCTAATTTCTTTGTAGAAAAAGGTTATAAATTTTTCACAATGCCTTGGGGCAATTGGGCTACACAAGGAATTTCTGAGGGATTGAAGTCAATTAAAAGATAAAAAAGAATTATTGTAATATTGTTTTAAGAATTTAGCCCTTTTTCAGTATTAATAATCATCAGCTAGTTAATTGATAAGTCTGTAGAATTGTATTCTACGATAAAAAAACCGTAGTATACTATGACTACTTTTTTAGATTACAATCTATCCAATGATTTAATGAAATCATTGAAAAATTTAAAATTTCATAAACCTACTGAAATTCAAGAAAAAACTATACCAATTGCATTGAACCATAATGATGTTCTTGCAAGTGCTGAAACAGGTTCTGGTAAGACTGCTGCATATCTAATTCCATTGATCCAAAAAATAACTTTAGCTCCAAATACTTACGGAATAATTCTTGTACCTACTAGAGAATTAGCAAAACAAGTAGCAGATGTTGGTATTTCGCTCAAGGGGTATAAAAGTAAAATTTTAATAACCCAAGTTGTAGGGGGTGCAAGCTTAAATAATCAGGTCACTCAGTTAAAAAAATCTCCAAAAATAATTATAGGAACACCAGGAAGAATTAATGACCTATTACTAAGAAAATCTTTGTCACTAAAAAACTTTAATTTTCTTGTTCTAGATGAGGCTGACAGAATGCTAGATATGGGATTTGAAGATCAAGTAGAGAAAATTTTAAGATTTTTACCTAAAAAAAGACAAACCTTACTTTTTTCTGCAACTATTCCAGACAGAATAAAGACACTTTCAAAAAAATACTTAATTTCTCCTCATAGAGTTGAAGTAAAAGAAAATAATGTACTTAAAACTCAAATTACTCAAAAAGTTATACAAACAACTCAAGAAAAAAAATATGATGAGTTGCTTGATGAAATAACAGGAAGGCATGGTTCAATTTTAATTTTTGTTAGAACAAAATACTTAACAGAAAAACTAAAAAAAAGATTAAAACAAGATACTGTTAAGAGCTTAGCTCTTCATGGTGATCTAAGACAAAACAGAAGAAACAGAGTAATAGAAGATTTTAAAAAATCTAAGTATAGAATATTGATAGCAACCGATATTGCTTCTAGAGGCTTAGATATTCCTCATATTGAACACGTAATAAACTATGATATGCCTCAAGTTCCGGAAGACTATATTCACAGAATAGGCAGAACGGCAAGAGCTGGTTCAATTGGAGAAGCCGTGAGTTTTGTTTCTCCTAGAGATGCAAAAATGTGGAAAATAATAGAAAAGCTTTTAGATAAAACCAAAAATCCTGATAAGAAATTTACTGAAGAAAAAATCGAAAAAAAACCAAAAGAAAATAGATTTAAAAAACGAAGAAGAAATTCTAGAAAGTATTATAAAGCTTCAAAAAAATAAGTTTGGTACCCCGTACCGGATTTGAACCGGTGATCTCCTGCGTGAAAGGCAGGCGTGTTAGGCCACTACACCAACGGGGCATATATTTTTTTTATGGGTAAATCGGCAATGCGCCTATACCCATTGTTTCTTCAAAACCTTGCATCAAGTTCATGTTTTGAATTGCAGCACCTGCAGAACCTTTTACAAGATTATCCAAAGCACTAATGACAACCAAGGTATTTGTATCTTCCCTTACATAAGGATATAAGTATACAAAATTTGATCCCCAAGTATGCTTTGTTGCAGGAGGTGCATCTACTATTTTAATGAAAGGTTCGTTTTTGTAAAATTCTTTATATAGGTCAACAACGTCTTTTTCTGTCATTTCTTTTTTTAAAGTTGCGTAATTAGTGCCTAAAATACCTCTTGTCATTGATACTAAGTGAGGTGTAAACAGTACTTTAATCTTATTGTCAGTTAAGAAATTTAATTCCTGCGCTATTTCAGGCTGATGTCTGTGACCTTTAGTTCCATATGCTGCACAATTATCATTTAATTCAGAAAATCCAAATGCTTCTTTCGCTGTTCTTCCTGCTCCTGAAATTCCTGTTTTTGAGTCAATAATTATTAATTCTTCTATAAGATCATTATTTACTGCAGGAGACATGGATAATATCCCTCCTGTTGGAAAGCAACCAGGGTTTGCTACTAATTTACTTGTTTTAATTTCTTCTCTGTGCAGTTCAGGTAGTCCATATGTTGCCTGTTCTATCAACTCAGGTCTTGGATGTTTTATGTCATACCAGTTTTCATAAGTATTTATATCTTTTAACCTAAAATCTGCTGATATATCAATAGCAGGTATTCCGCTATCTACATATTGAGATAGTTTTTCAGCACTTGCTGCGTGTGGTAATGCTGAAAATACAAAATCTACATTATCAGATAATTCTTCTTGGATTTTGATATTAGTTTTTTCTAAATGAGGAAAAACCTCATCTAAATTTAAACCAGCTTTACTTCTTCCTGTAGCAGATGCAAGATTTAATTCCGGGTGTGAATAAACAAGTCTAGCTATTTCAGCGCCGGCATAGCCTGTTATATTTATAATTCCAACGTTAAGCATAATATTTATAATTTATAAATTATAATTTTATCTTAAATTTTGATGTTTAGATGATTGTTATAATAAACTTATTTATATAACTAGGCTTTATTTACTTTGACTGGGTTATTTCTGTTGGGAAAACAAGTTCTGCATATTTCACAAATAGTTCCATCGCACCCTCTAGCTGTACAATGAGATCTTCCGTAATAAATAAATTGTAGATGTAACTTATTCCAGCTTTCTTTTGGAAATAATCTTTTTAAATCTGATTCCGTTTGATTTACATTTTTTCCTTTGGTTAATCCCCATCTTTGAGAAAGCCTATGTATATGAGTGTCTACGGGGAAAGCAGGGTGCCCAAATCCTTGAGACATTACTACACTTGCTGTTTTATGTCCCACTCCTGGCAAACTTTCCAAATCTTTAAAATTTTCAGGAACAATAGAATTAAATTTATTGACAATTATTTTTGATAGATTTGATATGTGAGATGACTTTTGCGGTGCTAAACCGCATGGCTTGATTATGCTTTCTATTTTCTTGGTAGGAATATTCATCATTTTTAATGGAGTATTTGCTAATTGAAACAATTTTGGAGTAACCTTGTTCACCCTTTCATCTGTACATTGAGCACTTAATAAGACTGCAATTAGTAGTTCAAATATATTATGATGAGATAAAGGAATTGGGGTTTCAGGATACATTTCATTGAGTTTAATTAGAATGTATTTCCCCCGTTCTTTTTTTAACAATTTATTCCCTTTTTATTTATCTCTTTTCATGGAGTAATAAGCTAAATTTTCTAATGAGTCTGTATAAATATTATTTTTGCTGATTGATTTTATGTTTTCAATTGAGGAATGAATTAGTTTGTAGGCCTTATCTTTTGATTCATCTACATAACCTGACCTTTTGATAGTATTTACAATCTCTTTTGCAGATATTTCTTTGTCTTTTTTGGGTAAGTTAAATAACTCATCAATGTCATTTTTAATTTTTTTATCTTTTGATCTAGCTATAATTGAAGGGTATGTCATTATTCCATTTTTTAAATCATTACCAACTGGTTTGCCTAGCTTATTTTCTGTTCCTTCAAAGTCAAGCACATCATCAAAAATTTGAAAACCTAATCCTAAGTTTTTACCGTATGAATATAAACTTTGAATACTCTTTTCTTCTGCTCCGCCTAACAGAGCTCCACTCATTGATGAGGTAGCAAATAAAGATGCTGTTTTTTTAAAAATTACATCTAAATAATCTTCCTCTTTTATATTTACATCATTACTGTTTTCTATCTCTTTAAGTTCCCCTTTAGCTAAGTCTGAAATAGTTGAAGCAAATTGCTTAATTAATCTTATAGAACCTGTGTCACATACATATTCTGCACTAGTTGCAAAAAGAAAATCTCCAACTAAAACTGCTATGTGGGGGCCCCAAATATTAGAAGCAGTCTTTTCTCCTCTTCTAGTTTCAGCAAAATCAACGGTATCATCATGCACCAAAGTGGCGATATGTAATAGTTCAACTGCAGTTGCCATTTTTATGACCCTATCATCCACTTCTTCATTCCAAATTTTTGAGCAAATAATTGTTACCGAAGGCCTTAATTGTTTGCCAGGGATACTCAGCACATGATTTATAATATTTTCATTTAAGTTTGATTCAGAGTTATGTTGTTCGGAAATATTATTAAGTTCAAACATAACCATTAATAATTCATCGTTTACTAAACTAGAAAGTTCTGTTTTATCACTCATTTAAAGAATTCCTATTTTCCATTATTACTATCTCCTCATCAAGTTTTGTAAATAAAGGGTTTGGTTTTTCGAAACTTTTTCCAGATTCTGGTAATAGTAAATTCCAATGATTTATATGTTTACCAAAAAGAATTTTCTGTAGTTTTTGAGCTGAATTGGGAAGAAAAGGTTCTAATATTGAACTTAGTGCATGAATTATTATGATTGATTGACCTAAAATTTCTCCAGCTTCTTCTTTATTTTCTTTCATTTTTTTCCATGGTTCATTTTTATCTAGAAATTGGTTACCATACTTTGATAATGCCATTAATTTATTGAGACTTTCTCTGAATCTTCTTTTTGATATAGAATTCCCAACTTCATCTATAGTTTCATTACATTTACCAATGATTTCTTGTGAAATTTTTGAATTAGGATCAAAGTTAGGTATTTTTCCATCAAAATTTTTGTGTGTCATTGTTAAGATTCTATGAATAAAATTCCCAAGATTTGCAACTAGTTCATTATTGTTTGAGTTCAAGTAACCTTCCCACGTAAAATCAGAATCAGAAGTCTCAGGCATTATAGAAGTAAGATAATATCTAAGTGAATCTGCAGAATATTTTTCTAAAAAGTCTGGTAACCAAACAGCCCAGTTTTTACTTTTAGAAAATTCTTTTCCAGAAAAATTTAAGTACTCATTTGCTACTACTTCTGTAGGTAAGTTTTTCCCTTCAATTCCTAGTAAAATTGCAGGTAATATAATCGAGTGAAATGGGATATTGTCTTTTCCTTGAAAGTAATATGATTCTGAACTCTCATTTTCCCAAAAATCCTTCCACTGTTCAGGATTATTTGAATCCTTAAAAAGTTCAACAGTAGCAGATATATAACCTATTACAGCTTCAAACCACACATATATTTTTTTGTCTTCCCATCCATCAACGGGAATATCTACCCCCCAAGACAAGTCTCTGGTTATTGCTCTATCCTTTAGTCCTTCATTTATAAATGAAAGACTTTGATTTTTAACATTTTGTCTCCATTCAGTTTTTGAATTTAACCAATCCTTTAATTTTTCTTCCATCTCACTTAATTTTAGAAAAAAATGAGATGTATTTCGAAATTCTGGGACTGAACCATCTCTTTTCGATCTTATATTCCCTAAATCAGAAGGGTCCAATGTTCTTCCGCAAACATCACATTGGTCTCCTCTAGCTTTATCATTGTCTCCCTCAGGGCATTCACCTTCCACAAGGCGATCACTTAAAAATATGTTCTCGGTGACAGAATAAGGCATAAGCTGTTCTCTTATTTCAAGAAAGTTTTTTTCAAGAAGATTTTTAAAAATTTCTTGAACAATTGTCTTATGATTTTCTGTATGGGTATGAGTGTATAGATCATACTGGAAATTCATCTCATTAAGGCAATCAGACCAAATATTATGGTACTTTTGAGAAATTTCTTCAGGAGTCACACCTAAATCATTTGCTAACAAAGTAACTGGAGTTCCGTGCATATCTGAACCAGATACCATTGCTACGTTATTTCCAATTAGTCTGTTGTATCTTGCAAATATATCTGCAGGAATGCTCATACCTGCTATATGTCCCAAATGAGGAGGTCCATTTACATAGGGCCATGCAACACAAACTAGTATATTTTTAGGTTTTATTTCCATTTTCTCTTTTTATTTCCAACCATCTTTCATAAAGTATGCTTCTACTTGTTCCACTTAAGTCTGAAATTAGATTTAATAAATTTTTGCCTTTTATGCCCTTTTCGTAACCATCTGTTAAAATTTTATCGTATTTCTCAATTAAAGATTTAGAATATATAATTTTTTCGTGATTAAAAATAATCACAAATTCACCTTTTTCATTGCTAAAGTTATCAATAGCTTTATCTATCTCACCATAAAATATTGTTTCATATATTTTTGTTAATTCTTTTCCTATAAAAATATTTTGAACGTCAAATTCTTCTTTTAGAAATTCTAACGTTGATTTTATTCGTCTAGGAGATTCAAAAATAATAATCGGTAAGTTGATCTCATTAGATTTAGATAATAAATTTATTTTTTGTATTTTACTTTTTGGCAAAAATCCTAAGAATGTAAATCCTTTCGATTCAATACCTGAAACAGAAAAGGCAGAAGTTAAGGATGAAACTCCTGGTATAGTTATTATTTGATGAGCATTTTTTCTAGCTAGAGATACAAACTTACCTCCTGGATCAGAAATCCCTGGCATTCCTGCATCAGAAATAAATGCAATGTCGTTTGAGTTCAATAATTCTAAAAAATAATCTGTATTTAGTTTTTTATTTGGTTTGTAAATTGAAATAAGTTTAGTATTTATATCATATTTATTTAATATTTTTTTACTTACTCTAGTGTCTTCAGAGAATATAAAATTTACTTCTTTCAATAATCTCAATGCTCTTAATGTTAAATCTTCTAAATTTCCAATTGGAGTACCAACAATGAAAAGGTTAGACAACTTATTAGCTCTTTGATTGATTTATTAGTTTCTCTACGGCTGCATTATGTTGTTCATCAGCATGATATGAGGATCTGACAAGAGGGCCAGATGCTACATGGCTAAATCCCATATCCATTCCTATTTTTTGAAGCTCTGTAAATTCTTTTGGATTATAAAACTTAATTATAGGATGATGTTTCTTTGATGGTCTAAGATATTGACCAATTGTTAGCAGATCAACTTTATTGTCTAATAAATCTTGCATAGTCTGTATTATTTCATCCTTGGTTTCTCCTAGGCCGACCATCATGCCAGACTTTGTTGGTAATTTAGGGTTAATTTCTTTTGAATTTAATAGAAAATTCATAGATAGGTCGTAATCTCCTTTTGGCCTTACTTTCTTAAATACTCTTCTAACTGTTTCAATATTATGATTCATGACATCTGGTTTGGCTATTATGACATTTTTTAATAAAGATTTATTCCCATTAAAATCAGGTGTAAGAACTTCAACTTTTATATTTGGAGAAAGTTTTTTTGTATCAGATATAGTTTTTGCAAATATTTCTGAGCCTGCATCCTCGAGATCATCTCTATCAACTGATGTGATAACTACATAGTTTAATTCCATTTGCTTGATAGTCATTGCTACTCTAAACGGTTCAGATTTATCAACAAAACCAGGCCATCCTGTTTTTACATTGCAGTATGAACAAGCTCTTGTACATGTATCCCCAAGAATCATAAATGTTGCTGTTTTTCTGTCCCAGCAATCAGCTATATTTGGGCAAGCAGCTTCTTCACAAACCGTATTTAAGGATGCATTAGAAAACTTTTCTTTAAGATCATGAAAATTTTCACCTGTTGGAAATTTCACCTTAAACCAGTCAGGTAATTTTCTTTTTACTTTTACTTTTTGCATAATGATGAATTTTTATTCATTTAAATATTATCAGCAATCGAATATTGTTAGAATCTAATATATGGGCAAAAGAAGAAAAAAGAAATTTTATACTGGACCAAATTTAACTGAACAGCATAATTTTTATACTGATCAAAAATTAACAGTACTAATTGAGAAATATGATTCAAATGGAGTAGGGGTAGGATTTTATAAAGATATTCCAATAGTTGTATTTAATTCAATTATTGGTGAAGAAATAGAAGTATCTATTGAAAAAATCTTTCCAGAAAAAATTATAGGAAAAAATATAAAAGTTAATACACTTTCTGAAAAAAGAACAAAAATAGATTGTGAGTTCTTTGGGAATTGTACAGGTTGTCAATGGATGCATATTAACTATCCTGATCAACTAACAATGAAGAGAGATATTGTTATAAATCATTTGTCTAATAATAATTTATTAATTGAAAATATTGTTCAAAAGACTATTCCTTCTGAAAAAAAAATTCACTATAGAAATCATGCTCGTTTCACAGTTAGAAAAAAAAATTTAAAAGAAGAAATTGGATTTGTAAATTTTCTAAATAGGCAGTGGACAAATATAAATCAATGCAAAATAATGAATAAAACTATAAACTCCAAAATGGAATCACTTAGAAATAATCTAGAAGGAAAGACTCAAGTGAGTATTAGAGCTTCAGATATAACAAAATCTTTTTTGATCCAACCAAAGTTTGAAAATTTAGAATTAGATACAGGTCAAAAATATTATAAAGAAAAAATTTTTGATAATACTTATCAAGTAGCGAGTCCTAGTTTTTTTCAAGTTAACATTTCTCAGGTTGAAAAAATATTTAAAAAATTAATTGAATCTGATGTTTTTTCTAGCAACCAATTAGCTGTAGATGCCTACTGTGGTGTGGGAACTTTTACATGCTTGATAGCTCCATACGTAAATAAAGTATATGGAATTGAGGAATCTGCCTCAGCCATAATAGATGCTAAGGAAAATTCTAAAAAATATTCAAATATTGAGTATCTATTAGGGAAAACTGAAGAAGTTCTATCTGATGTAAAAGAAAATATTGATTTATTGATATTAGATCCTCCTAGAATTGGATGTGATGATAAAGTGATTGAAATTATTAATAAAATAAAACCTAAGGATATTTTGTTAATTTCATGTTCTCCGGAAAACTTTGCAGTTGATATATCTAAACTTGTCAGCATCTCTTATGAAGTAAAAAAAATCATTCCATTTGACATGTTCCCTCAGACTCATCATGTAGAAGTAGTCGGGGTCTTAAATTTGTTATGAATTCTTTAATATTTGCAACTAGTTCTCCTAGAAGAATTGAATTACTTAAAAAATTTAATTTGAATTTTAATTTTGTTCCACATGAGTTTGAGGAAAACAATAAATTAGATATGAAGCCTTATGAGTTACTTATATTCAATTCTGAAAAAAAGTCTAAAAGTATATTAGAAAAATTTCCAAAAGATATTATTTTTGCTTCAGACACTATCGTGTACAAAGATTATGTTATTGGGAAACCTAAAAATAAAATAGAAGCAACCAAAATAATAAATAAGTTGAATAATGCTTTTCATACTGTAATGACTTCAGTTGTAGCAATAAATAACTATGGAACAATTTATTCAGGAGTTAAGACATCTCTTGTAAAAACTAATAATATATCAACTGATAAAATAAAAAAGTATATTGAATCTGAGTATTATTTAGATAAGGCTGGAGGATATGGCATTCAAAATAAAAATTTTGATTTTGTAAAGAATTACTACGGTTGTTATGAAAATATTCTTGGGCTCCCAACTTGTATGATTAAAGAATGTTTATCAAAAATAAATATAGAAAATGATTATTCTTTTTCAAATTGTATAGGAATAAATAGATGAATATATTAGGTATCGGTGGTTTTGAATTATTATTAATTTTATTAATAGCCTTATTTATTGTTGGCCCATCAAATCTTTTGATTTTTATCAGAAAAACAAAAATTATTTATTCAGAGTTCAAGCAAAAAAGAGACGAATTGATCTCAGTTGTTGAACAAACTATAGATATAGATGATGATATCGAAGAACTGAAAAACATAAAAGAAAGTTTATCTGATGTTTCTGAAAAAACCACAAAATCAATAAATAAATTGAGAAAAGATTTGGAAAAATAAATTTTGAATGAAGACAAGCCTGTAAATATTTTAGATCATTTCAAAGAAATAAAAAAAAGACTAATAAGATATTTTATTTTTTTGGGAATTTTTATTGTTACTTCACTAATCTTTTTTAAGCAAATTATTAATATATTTATTGATCCTGCCAATAAAATTTTTATTGATTCAGGAGTAGATGGAAATATCGTATTTGGGAGGGTCACGGAAGCTTGGGGGGCTGCTGCTAGAACCTCTATAATTCTTGGTTTTTCCATATCAATTCCTTTTTTACTGTATGAAATCATTATGTTTCTAAGACCAGGGTTAATGGGACGAGAGAAATTATATGTATATTTATTAATTCCTTTTTGTTTTATATTTTTTATAATTGGAGCTGCATTCGGTTATTTTTTTGTTATTCCTAGCGCATTAAACTTCTTAATTAATTTTGGAGATGATATTGCTCAGCCTATGATTAATATAGGCCCATTAACATCATTGATGTTTTCAATGATGTTTTGGATGGGTATAGTTTTCCAAATTCCACTTGTTATGTTTTTATTAGGTAGTTTAGGAATAATTAGTACTAATTCTTTATCTAGATATAGAAGATGGATAATTCTTGTTGCTTTTATATTGGGAGCTTTGATCACTCCTACAGTAGATCCAATAACACAAATTATGGTAGCTTTTCCTATAATATTGTTATTTGAAGTGGGTTTGATTCTAATAAAAATCAGTTCCCCTGAAAAAAAGTCAAAAAGATTCTACTTCAGTTTATTTGTAATAATATTACTGGTTATTTTGGTGATTTTAGGTTTGTTTTTTGCAAGATTAGGATCAGAGAATTATCTGAGCAATTTAATTACCTAATCTTTATCTTCTTTTTTTTCAGGCTTATTGATTGCAGTTTTGAACTCATTTATTGCTTGCCCAACTCCTTTTCCTACTTGAGGTAATTTTCCTACACCAAATAGAACAAGAATGACAACCACAATTAATACCAACTGTAATGGTCCTAAATTTTGAATAAATCCCATACTTTTCCTAATGTTTTTTAGAATTAATTTAATGATAGCAAATTATCAATAAATCTATAACTTCTGTTTATTACCTATTTATTGGCATGTATCTCCATACAGCAACTACTTTTCCTAAAATACTTATGTTTTTTGAAGGAAAGTACATTGCATCCATTAGTGGGTTTTCAGGTTGCAATCTTGTTTTTTCACCCTCTCTATAAATCCTTTTGAGGGTTGTTTCATTTTCAGAATTGATTTTTGCTGCAACCATTTCTCCATTTTTTGCATCATCAGTTTTTTCTAATATAATTGTGTCACCATCACCAATTAATGCATCAACCATTGAGTATCCTGAAACTTTTAGAGCGAATATTTTATCTTCAATATACGAAAAGTTCTCAGGTAATTCTATTGTGTCTAAATCATCAATATCCCATCTGCTATCATCTACCATTGGAAACGGTTGACCTGCTGTTATTGTCCCAAGTACTGGAACTTTAATGTTTTGAGATTTTTCAGTATTTGTAAGACTTATGCTTCTTGAAATTTCTGAATCTCTATTCATTAATCCCTTCTCTTGCAAGCGGTCTAAATTATATTTCACTACAGATGTTGACGAAATATCACAATTGTTTTGTATATCTCTAATTGACGGCGGGTATCCATATTCTTCAATATAGTTTTGAATGAAATTTAAAATATCTATTTGTTTTTCTGTAAGAGGTTTAGAATTTCTCATAATTTCAACATAATTCACATTAATGAAAAGGTCAAATATTATGTCCTTAATTAATGAGGATGGTCTTCAAAAGTTATTCCTTCAATATTTTTTGGAGGACTATTTTCATCTTCACTGAATCCAAAAGCTATAAAATGAGGAGGCGGATTTTTGACAATTATTTTAGCAGGCTTGCTTTTACTAATCGATTCAACCCCTCCTTTCACAATTACCTCTAATCCATCCTGCATGATTATCTTTTCTGTCTCAACGATACCTCTGGGTTTAATTATTTCATTTGATTTTTCGATATATATACCCCACTCAATAGTTCCCTCGTATTCAGCAGGAAGTATAATTCTCCATTTAGAAATAAGCCCAGAATGTGGACTTATGGAAATAAAAATAGAGGAATCAGGATCGGAAGGATCCCCGTGATCTATTTCCCAGTTATATAGTGGACCGTTTTGCAATTATTTTGATTTATTAACTAATTGTTGTAATCTAGATTTTTTTCTTGATGCGTTATTTTTATGAATAACTTTCTTTTTTGCAGCTCTATCAAGAACTTTAGATGCATCTCTAAGAAGCTTTTCTGTCTCTTCTGCAGAACCTTTTGCGGCAACAGTATTTCTAAGCCTTGTTATTGAAGATTTTATAGCAGTTTTAACTGATAAATTTACATTATGTTTGTTTATCTGACTTCTATTAGATTTTAAGCTTGGCATGTCTTTTACTTTTTCCTTTTAACATTATAAACTCCAGCTATACTTTCCATTTTTCCTAGGAGTCTAATAATTTGACCTAAGTCTCTAGTATAAACTGTTAATTGAATTTTGCATGTACCATTTTTATCATCTTCTTGAGAATTTATTGAATGGAGATTTGTTTTTTCTCCCCAAACAACATCCGTAATATCTCTTATAAGGCCAATTCTGTCATATGCTTCTATTTGAACTATAGTAGGATTGAGATTTTTCAAATGCCCCCATGCAGCAGGCTTGAATCTCTCGGTATTTTCAAATGTTCTTAATCTTGAGCAAATTATTCTATGAATAATGATATCGTTTGAAGTATTTTTATAACCTACTATTTCGTCTCCGTACACTGGTTCACAGCAATTTGCTAATTTTTTTTCCGAATCTTTTTCACCCATAATAACTACTGATGAGACTGAATCATAATTTTGCTTAGAAGTTTCTTTATTATTACCGTCCTCATTATTTTGAATTTTTCGAACAGTTTCTTCTAACTGTCTCTCATTTATTAGTTCAATAATTTTATGATTTCCTATTTCACCAGTTCCAACTTTGTAAGCAAAGTTTTCAAATGTGTCATTCTGAGCAAGGTAAGGCAAAAACTGATCTGGGTTTTCAATATTTGAAAGTCTTATTGTTCTTAAGATTTGTTTTTCTCCTCTATCAATATTTTCTTCTCTTTCTCTTTTTTTGAACCATTCTCTTACTTTATTTTTTGCATTTGAAGACTTGAGATAACCCAAGCTATCATTTAGCCAGTCTAGGTTTGGACCTTTATCATTTTCTGATTTTTGAATTTGAACAGTATCTCCATTGTTTAGAGTTGTATTCAATGGTTTTAGGATTCCATTGATAAATGATGCTTGGCAGGCATGTCCTAAATCTGTATGTAAGCTGTAAGCATAATCTAAAGGAGTTGATCCAATTGGTAGAGTGAAAATTTGGTTTTTTGGAGAGTAAACTATTACTTTATCAGAAAGTATATCGTTATTTACAGAATCAAGATAATCGCTATCATCAATAACTTCTTTCTCAAAATCAATCATATCCTTTAGCCAATAGGTATCTTTTGCGTCATTATCAATTTTTTCCTGTTCTATTGAATCTTTGTACTTCCAATGAGAAGCTACACCTTCTTCAGCAAATTTATGCATCTTTTCTGATCTGATTTGAAATTCTATTTTTTGATTATTTTCATTCATAACAACAGTATGAAGAGATTGATAATAATTTTCTTTTGGAGAGGCTATGTAATCGTCAAATGAACCTGGTATAGGTCTCCATAAGTCATGTATTTTACCTAATGCCATATAGCATTCTTCTTTTGATTTAACTACGATTCTAATAGCTATTAGGTCTTCTATATCAGAGAAATTTCGCCCCATCTGTTTATACCTTTGCAACTTATTATAGACAGAATATAAATTTTTAGGCCTTCCTGTAACATTTGCAATTAAATCATTATTTTTCAAAAAATTATCTATTTCTGAAATCATATTTATGGTAGCAGCTTCACGTTCGCTTCTTTTTTGGCTTATAAGCCTTTTTGTCATTTTGAACTTATCAGGCATAAGATGTTTAAAACTCTCATCTTCAAGCCTCCATTTTAGATCATTCATGCCTATTTTTTGAGCTAAAGGTGCATGGATAGATAAAGTTTCTCTAGCAATTTTTTTTCTTTTTTCAGGATCTAAGTATTTAAGTGTTTCTACATTGTGAAGTCTATCTGCTAATTTTATTATCATAACTCTGACGTCTTTGGCTACTGATACCAAAAATCTTCTCATATTTTTTTGATCAATATTCTCAATAAGGTTATTTTCGTCAGTAGTAAGTTTTGTCAGTGACAAAACAATTTTTGAAACTTCAGGACCAAATTTTTCTTCAATATCTTTAGATTTATATTTAGTGTCTTCAATAACATCGTGAAGTAGACCTGCGATAATTACTGTTGGTTCTAGTTCTAATCTTGCTAGATGTGTTGCGACCTCAACAGGATGAATAATAAAGTCATGCCCTGATTTTCTTTTTTGGCCATGATGTGCTTCTTTTGCAAAATCAAAGGCTTGAATTATATTTTCAATTTCATCTTTTGGAAGATATGATTCCAGTTTATTTATAAAATTATCTGTGAGCATTTATAATATTTTTATTATTTCATCTTGGTCAAATCTACCAAGTTTTATGGGTTTGCCATTATTAATAATGATATTACCTTTTTCTTTTTTTGTCGTTTTTCCGATAATCGATGATGGAATATTGTTCTGATTTAAGTCACTAATTATTTTATTTGAATTATCTGAATTACTAATAATTATTAAGCATCCAGAACTAATTACTCCCAATGGATTTATTTTTAATTTTTCACAAGCTTTTTCAAAATTTTCTACAAATTTAATTTTCTCAAATACTATCTGAGACCCAACATTTCCATATTCTGTAATCTCATTTATTGCAGTCGCTATCCCGCCTTCGGTGGGATCATGCATTTTAATCACTCCTCCACTTTTGAGTACACTTTCTGAGATTTTTTTTACAGATATAGATAAATCCTTACATTTTGTTTCTAGTTCTTTAAATAAAAATTCATCTTTTTGAATATTAGAGCAGATAATTTTACTACCCTCTATCCCAACCAGACCTCCAATTATAATGTCTTGATTAGGTTTGATTTTTTCATTTTCATTAAAATTTTTGTTATAAACTCCAATAATAGTTCCGGATATTATAAATTTATTTACAGAAGAAGTAACTTCAGTATGGCCTCCTACAATGTCTATACCATTGTAATTTGCTTTATTAGATAGGCTTGATAATCTGTTTCTTAATTCTTCAAATGAAGTATTTAGTGGAATTAAACATGTAACTAAAAGCCATTTTGGTATTCCTCCTGATGCATAAATATCATTTGAGCAAATATCTATAATATTTCCTCCAATATCATCAGTTTCAAAAGTAATCGGATCTGAAGAAACTAAAATCTTTTTATGATCTTTAATAANTATTTCTGTNGAATCTTCGCCTATTTTTGGTTTTTTNGGNCNAGAGTTTTTTATATCNCTAAAAAGCTTTTTTAGTAAATTATTATTTAGCTTACCTTCAGGNAGTATACTCATTAGTTTGGTATCCCNGGGAACTCCATAGAAGAAAGAATATTTTCTACTACTNTTAATATTGTATTGCCTGNATTTATACTTTCATCAATGTAAACATAGTTTGGATTTTTATTACAATANACTAGCATCTCAATTTNGGANGATTCATTTGTAAATATAAGCTTATAGTTAGCGTCACAAATATCTGCTTGGGTAATTGAAATTTTTTTNTTTATTGAACTGATNATCTCATCTATTTTCTNTTCATCATCGATAGAAGAAATAAGTTTTTCTCCTTGAATTAATATAAGTTCAATCTTNTTNATATTATTTAANTCATATTTTTCTACAAAGTTGTAATTAGCATTTATNTTTGATTTTCTAANAACACTGCAGTTAACNTAGTTTAAATTTAAGTCGGTATGGTATTGCTCAGTCTCATTTTCTTTTGAAATATTTAATTCATATCCATTAGTTATAATTTGAGCATAAAATATTTCATTTAATGGGCATCCTAATGCACTTGAATTCCATGTTCTTTCTCCGAAAGATTCTAAAGTTATATTTTGTGCATCCAAATTTTCGTCTGAAATTATTTTTGCCAAAATTAAACCTATAATTTCAGGAGTATCTTCAATTGATTCATTAGATGAATTAGTATTGCTGTTTTCTTTTACTTGATTGATTTTTTCTTGTAATATTTTTTCTGCTTCCAGATCTGAAATTTCAAATTTCTTTTCTTTATTTGATGATACTTTTTTTGTTTTATTCTCTTCTAATTGTTCTATTGTTTCGATTTCGACTGTTTTATTAATTATTTCTAGAGGCTTTTCCAATTGTTCTACTGTTTCGATTTCGACTGTTTTATTAATTGTTTCTATAGATCTGTTTTCATTATAAATATTTATTTTCTCTTCTAAATTATTATTTTTTGTATAAAAATTATTTTCAATAATTAAGGAAATGATTGTTACAGCAAAGAGAATAACTACAACTAGAGAAATCAAGTTTATATATCTTGTTAAAATGGTGTAAATGAAATACTCCTTATGTACGAATAGTTATTGTATACTGAATGGGTAGAATTAATATTATAATGCCAGCTGTATCATTAAATTCAACCATAATAAATAAGATAAAAAAACTAGATTTAGGCCTAGGAGCCATTCATCTGTTTTCTTTGGTACTAGCTTTTTTTCTTGTACTCCCTTTATTGTACTTGTTAACAAAAATAACTTTTGAATTTAAATTATTTTTTGATTTTATACTTAATACTAATATATTGAGATTATCTTTTAACACAATCTCATTGATACTTCTTGTTGTTATTTTTTCAGTCTTGATTTCATTGCCTTTAGCTTACCTAAATGTCAGAAGCAATCTCCCTTTTGCGAAATACCTAACATCAATTTCAGTTTTACCTATAGCTTTACCAAGCTATGTAATGGCTACAACTCAAATTGAAATTTGGAGCAAAAACGGATGGGTTCATAATTTCTTGAAAATATTTTTTGAGATGAAAACTTTCCCTTCATTTTATGGATTAATTGGATCTGTTTTTGTTTTATCTCTTATTACTTATCCCTATGTATACATAGGTCTTGCTGCTATGTTTAGAAGATTTGATTATCAAATGATTGACGCTTCCAAGACCTTAGGAGATAATCCATTTCAATCTTTTTATAAAATTATTTTTCCTCTTGTAAGACCTACAATTGTTGGAGGATCTCTTCTTGTATCTTTATATGTATTGAGTGATTTTGGCGCAGTTTCTTTGCTAAGATTTAATACTTTTACTATTGCTATCTTCAATCGAATGTATAACAGTATTAGTAATTATGGAGTTTTAGAAATTTCTCTTCTTGCAATAATATTTTGTTTTATAATTTTGTTTATTGAATCTAGGTCAAAAAATGAAGCAAGGCATTTTTCTAATTCAAAATTATCTGATAACAAAAAGGCTGATTTAGGCTTTTGGAAATGGATTCTTCTCCCTCTAACATTACTACCATTGATCTTTGGATTTATCTTACCTATTTCTGTACTAATCTATTGGATAATTATTGGAATAGGAGAAGATATGGGTTTTATGGATGTAATACAACCAACAATAAATACATTAATGATTTCTTCAGTTTCTGCTATATTTATAACTTTGGTCTGTATACCTTTGCTTATAACTATTAAAAAAAATGTTCGACTTCTTTCTTTTTTTGTAGATAAAGTCTCATATATAGGATTGTCCTTACCTGGTGTAATTGTTTCTATGTCATTAGTCTTTTTCTGTATAAATTATTTTGATTATATCTATCAAACTTTTATAGTTTTAGTTTTAGGATATTTCATTTCTTTTTTGCCAGCTGCATTAGGTCCAATAAAATCTAGCATGTCACAAATTGATCCAAAGTTAGAAGATGCGTCTCTAACTCTTGGTGCAGGTAAGATAAAAACATATCTTAATGTAGTAGTAAAATTGGCTAGCCCTGGATTTATTTATGGAGGAGTTTTGGTTTTTATTCTTTGTCTGAAAGAGCTTCCTGCAACTCTTATTTTAAGCCCTATAGGATTTCAAACTTTGGCTACAGAAATTTGGAGTAATGCTAGTGAAGCATTCTTTATAAAAACAGCATTAGCATCAATAGTATTAGTTTTTATTGCAGGGATTCCATCTTATATTTTTATGTCTAATGATTTATCAAAAAGGCTAGGTAATTAATGACAACCAATGATGATTTTGGAAATATTCCTAAACTGGAAATTGTAGATATGCATTTTTCATACAGTCCTTTTGATGAGGTTTTGTCAAATTTATCCTTGAAAGTTGAAGATAAAGAATTTGTTAGTGTGATAGGAGATAGTGGTGCTGGAAAAACAACATTATTTAGAGCTATCAATGGATTAGAAAAAGTAAATGAAGGATATATAAGATTAGATGGCTATCTTCAATCATCTTCTTTTTTCCATATTCCTGCTGAAAAAAGATCAATAGGAACAATTTTTCAGGACTATGCTCTTTTCCCTCATCTAAATGTAGAAAAAAATATAAAATATGCTTTGAAAGATTCTAATTTTGATAAAAAGTTTTATGAAAATATCTTAGATCTACTAAGAGTTGAAGGATTACTGGATAGATATATTGATGAGCTATCTGGAGGCCAGAAGCAGAGAATTGCTCTCGCAAGATCTTTGGTTAGAAAACCTAAGTTATTACTTATGGACGAACCTTTTTCAAATTTAGATAGAAATCTAAGGGTTAAGATTAGGAGAGAACTAAAACAAATTTTTAAGGATATAGGTTCTACTGTACTATTGATAACCCACGATTCAGAAGAAGCTTTGAGCTTATCTGATAAAGTGGGGTTTCTTTATGCTGGAGAAATTATACAATTTTCAACTCCTCAAAAAATTTATGAAAGTCCAGATCATAGTATTATTGCAAAATCTATTTCTAATTCAAATGTTATTTTTGGAGAAGTTTCTAATAATAAAGTTATAACTTTTATAGGAGAATTTATCTTGGATGAAATAATTGATGAAAATAGTAAAGTATATATAAATGTGAAACCAAATCAATTATCAATTAATAAAGAAGAAGATAATTTTATAATTAAAGACAAAGAGTTTTTAGAAGGAAGTCAGCTCTATATTATTAGCGATATTGATTCGGGTATTGAACTAAATGTAAAGATGCCAAATAGCTGTGATTACCAAATAGGTCAAAATGTAGGAATAGAAATCATTAATAAAGAAGTTAATAAATTACTTGAATAGATAATTTATATCAATACTTTTTGATTACAACGCATGCATTTTGGCCGCCAAATCCAAAGCTATTCGATAAAGCAACATTAACTTCTTTCTTTATTTTTTTGTTAGGGACATAATTTAAGTCACATTCAGGGTCAGGATTCTCCAAATTAATAGTGGGATGAATTTCATTGTGAATTGTGGATTGTATACATGCGATGATTTCTAGTGAACCTGAAGCTCCCAATGAATGCCCAACCATCGATTTAGTTGAAGAAATTGGTATATCATATGCTATATTTTCAAAAAGATTCTTTATAGCTAGAGTTTCGATACGATCATTTGTAGGAGTTGAAGTTCCATGGGCATTTATATAATCTACATCACTTTTTTCTAACCCTGCATCTTCAATAGCTAATTTCATTGCTTTTGTAGCACCTAATCCTTCATTATGTGGTTGAACTAAATGATAAGCATCAGATGTCACTCCAAACCCTGCAATTTCTGCAATTGGTTTAGCTCCTCTATTTAATGCATGTTCTTCTGACTCTAGTATTAATATCCCCGCTCCTTCAGAAGGAGCAAATCCATCTCTGTTAGAGTCGAAAGGCCTACTGGCTTTTGAGGGATCTCCTTCCCAAGTTGTTAAAGCATGCATTGTACTAAATCCACCCATTCCAATCTCACAAATACCGGATTCAGCACCTCCTGTAATTACTACATCTGCTTTATTATTTTTTATTATTTCAGCTGCTTCTCCAATGGCTTGTGTTGAGGCTGCACAAGCTGTTATGCATGTATTGTTATAACCTGTAGCTTGAAATATCCTAGATATATTTGCTGATGCCATATTTGACAACATAGATGGAATATAAAAAGGGCTCATTCTCATTACACCTTTAGATTCCTTAACGGCTGCTTGTTGATCTGTTTCGGGCAAACCTCCTGCACCGGTTCCTATTAGAACTCCTATTCGATCTGAGTCGACTTTTCCTAAAAACTTTGATTGTTCAACAGCATCTTTTGCGGCTGCAACTGCTAATTGAGAAAATCTTCCCATTCTCTTGGCTTCTTTAGGGTTCATCCATTCTCCAGGGATAAAATTTTGTACTTCTCCGCTGACCTTGCAAGGGAAATCTTCTGAACTTACTTGGGTTATTGTTCGTATACCTGAGACTCCGCTTATCAAAGAGTTCCAATAATCATTTACAGTATTTCCTAAACAACTTTGTATACCTATACCTGTTACTACTACTTTTTTACTCATAATTATATTTTTCTGGTTTTATTTCTTTAATTATTTCTATTATTTCTGAAGCTATATATAGGGAACCGAATGCAACGATTACACCATCTTTTTTGATAACTTTCTTTGCTTTTTCATATGCATCAAAAGTACTATTAGTTAATTCTATTATATTTAAATTTAAATCTTTTATTTCTTGCTGTATTTTTATAGGGTTTTTTGCTTTGGGAATCCTACTTTTAGTAATTATGAAATTTGGATTATACTTTGCTATTGGGCGAACTGTATCAAGAGAATTGTGACCATCTGAACCTCCATAAATCCAAATAATTTTTTCAAAATTTATTTTTATGCTATGGATTACATCAATAAGTGCTTTAGATGAATTAAGGTTTTGTGCTCCATCTACAATGTTTAATATCCCTTTCTTAGTAATAATTTCACATCTTCCTATCATTTTTGTTTTAGAAATATTTTTTGTTATCAATTCCCAATCGGGGATAACAGCTTTTGTTTTCATAAAAACTTCTATAGATTTTAGTGCAGTTTTTATGTTTTCAATCTGATGATTACCAAGTAGAGATGTTGAAAATTTATATTTATTATCTAATTCTAATATTTGATCAAAATTATTCTCTAGATTGTTTTTGTACTTAACCAAGTTAGTATCATTAGAAATAAATAATTTAGATTTATTTTGTTGGGCTGTAAATTTTATAGCTTCAAATGCATTTTTTACCTGATTTGATGTGATTACAGGAATATTTTTTTTTATTATTCCTGCTTTTTCTAATGCGATTTTTTTTAAAGTATTCCCTAAAATCTTAGTATGATCTTTACTTATTTGCGTAATAACAGAAATTGTAGGTTCTATTACATTAGTTGAATCTAATCTACCTCCTAATCCCACCTCAATTACTGATAAATCTACCTTTTCATCCTTAAATATAACTAATGATAAAAGAGTCATAAATTCGAAAAAGGAAGGTCTTTGATTTATATCATCTTTCATGATTTTTACAATTTCCCAAACATTCTCAAAATATTTATTAAATAATTTTTTTGTGATGGGGGTATTATCTATTTTTATTCTTTCTGTAACGGAGTGCATATGAGGAGAGGTAAACAATCCTACTTTATACTGACTAAGTCCATTTGAAATTAAGTTTGATGTAGAGCCTTTTCCTTTTGATCCTGCAACATGTATAAAACATTGATTTTTATTTGGATAATTAAATTTCCCCATCATGTAATTTACTCTATCTAAATGAAACCCCGGTGGATTAGCCTTAGTTTTTTCATACTCAAAATTAGTTAGGCTCATCAATTTATCGATATTTTTACTGTAAAGATATTCTTCATTCATGATTATTTCGTGTGTGTTTCCTAATTAGGATTATAATTACTTTAAATGTTATATTTTTTTAGAGGTGTTTTAATGAAGTTTTTATCTATTCAAGAAAGAAATTATGAAATTGATGATTTATTAGTTTCTACTGATTGGTTAGAAAATAATTTAAATGATGAAAATTTAATCATTTTAGATTTAGACTCTAGTGAAGAATATCTTTCATCGCACATACCTGGTTCATATAATGTAAAGGATAATTATTTTAAAACTTCTTTAGAAGATAGAACTCATGTTCAAGACATTAATCAAATAACTAAGACTTTTTCTGATTTGGGAATATCCTCTGATACAACAGTAGTTGGTTACGATAGATCAGCTTGCTTGTACTCATTTAGATTAGCATGGGTATTAAATTATTTTGGACATTCAAATGTTAAGGTCTTGGATGGAGGTTTCCCGAAATGGGATTTTGAAAGTAGAAAAAAAGAATCAGGGGAAATCTATCCAAAAAAAACTGGAAATTTTATACCCAAAGAACCTCTAAGTGAAATTTTTGTAAGTAAGGATGAGATTTTGCAAATTTTAGATAAAAATGAGGATATACAGATTTTTGATGTAAGATCAGATGATGAAAGAAATGGTATAAATCTTAGAGGAGGAAAAAGAGGGGGTTACATACCTACTTCGCTTCATAAAGAATGGGTAAATTTCAACACAGATGGAGATATACCTGTACTAAAAAGCTCAGATGAGATTTTGGAAATAACAAGATCGCTTGGGCTAGATTCAAAAAAAACAACCATAACTTATTGCCAAGGTGGAATTAGAGCAGCTCATGTTTTTTGGACTTTGAAGCTGGCAGGTTTTAAGAATGTGAAAAATTATGATGCCTCATGGAGAGAATGGGGACAAGATGAAAGTTGTCCTATAATCAAAATGACAAAATGACAAAATGACAAAAATAAAAAATAAAATTCTAATACTTCTTGATGGATCAGAAGAATTTGAAAATTCATTAAATATTCTGACGGAAACTAATATTTTGAATTCTGACCAAATTGTACTATTCTTTGTTCTCAATCCATTCAATCCTGTGACTAAAGGACAGGAAAAAGAAGTTTTATACAATGATTTTGTTCACGATCATGGTAGACGCTTAGCCACTTTATATATTGAAAAAATTGAATCTTTGATACATTCTAAAAATTTAAATATAGAAGTTTCACATAATATAGTTAACTCCTATGAAAATATACAAAGAAGAATTGCTTTAGGTGATATAGATATTGCAATATGTTCAGTTCAGTTCTCTAATAAATTAGACTATATTTTTAGAAAATCAAAAAAGATAAACTATTTTATAAATAAGTCAAAAAATATTTTAGTATTGCCTTATGACTTTACTCATAATCCGAATCATAAGAATAATTTTATAATTCCATACTCAGAATTTGCGATAGAAAATACAATTAATAAATATTTGAATTATTTTAATTTTGACAGAATAACATTACTATATGATAGAAAATCAAGTTTAGATCTTGATAATTTTATTCTAGAATTTTCAGATAAAAAGTTTACTCTAGAAAAGATAGAAATCAACTCAGAAATTTATAAAAATTTAATGGAGTTATCAAAAGAATATAATTTGATGTTTTTTAAAGAAATGAGCAAAAAAATAACATTTTTAGATAATTTTAAGAAATTTTCAAACTATTCTCTTTTTACCAAAAAAATCCCTGTTTTATTTAATAAATAATCTAGTTTGATTTTGCTCTTGCTGTATAACTAATTAATGCACCAACTAAGTTTCCAAACCAAGTGTAAGGAATTAATACTATCGCTAAAATCATGGCTAAAATAGGGTCCATTCCAGCAACTTGAGAATCATTTGAACTTTGAATTAAGGAATATATGATAATAAAAATACTCGGAATTGCTGTTATTCCGGTGGTTATAAAGCTAAAAAATATGATTTTTTCTTTTTCAGCTTTAGCTATAGACCCTCCAATAAATCCCCCTATAAAAGGACTTAATGGAACTGCAAAAAAATGAACTACTGGTATAGGAATAAAAATAAACATTAAAATTACCGAAGTTAGAGCGCCTTTTAGCATATTATTTACCTTAAAATTATAGTAATTTAATTGTATTCTAAAACTTAAATTGTACAAGGATTTAATTTGCCAAAAAATTTGCCATACAAAGACATAGTTATAGTGGGATCTGGAGCATCTGGAGGGGCTTGCGCATGGAGGCTTTCAACCAGTGGAGCATCAGTCGTTATAATTGAACAGGGTCCTTGGTTTGATAAAAATAATTATCCTGGTGATTCAAATTCTTGGGAGATACATTCAAAAAATTCATTTGATTTCAATCCTAATGTCAGAAAATTAGAAGCTGATTATGAAATTTTAGATAAAGAATCAGATATTCACCCCTTAATGTATAGTGCTGTCGGGGGATCTACTCATCATTGGACTGCCCATACTCCTAGGTTTCATCCATCTGATTTTAGAGTGAAGACACTTGATGGAGTAGCAGATGATTGGCCTATTTCATATTGGGATTTAGAAAAATATTATGATATTAATGATGAAATGATGGGATGTTCTGGTATAAATGGAGATCCAGCAAACCCACCAAGATCACCTAGGCAAATGCCCCCTTTACCTTTAGGTCCAGATGGAGAAAGAATTGCTAAAGCGGCAGATAAGCTAGGATGGCATTGGTGGCCATCTGATTCTTATCAAGCATCTGAAGATTATAAAGGAAGAGTTGGGTGGAATAATCATGGTACATTTGCTTCAAAAAAGAAATGGCAATCTATAGCATCAACTGATCATACATATATAAAACCAGCTATGAAAAATGGTTTAGAAGTAAGAGAAAATTGTGCTGTACAAGAAATAACGGTGGATAATTCAGGGAAACTTAGAGGGGTAGTTTATGTTGATAATAAAGGAGTTCAGTATTTTCAAGAAGCAGGAAAAGTTATTTTAGCTTGTAACGGTATTGGAACCCCAAGATTATTATTAAGTAGCAAATCTAAAGCTTTTCCGCAAGGTTTGGCCAACTCAAGTGGGTTAGTGGGGAAAAATCTTATGTATCATCCTTATGCTAGTGTTAGCGGTATCTTTGCGGATAAAGATATAAATTATTCTTTAGGTCCATTAGCGAATATAATTATTGTTCAAGAATTCTATGAAACAGATGTATCAAGAGATTTTGTTAGAGGCTATTCGTTCCAAATGAATAGATCTCATGGTCCTGGTCACACATCTCTTGGTGTAGGTGCGGGAGGTAAAATTGTTCCATGGGGAAAAGAACACCATAATGAATTCAAGAGAAGGTTCAAGAAATTTCTAGGTTTGGCTGTTATAAGTGAAGATTTGCCTGAGTTGCATAATAGAGTTGAAATAGACGAAAACCTTAAAGATAAAAATGGGATACCTTTACCAAGAATTTTTTATAAGACTTCAAAAAATACTAGAAATCTTTTAGATCATGGAATTAGATCAGCAGAAAAACTACTCAAAGAAGCAGGCTGTTATGAAACTCATGTTATACCTACTCTTGAGTCTGCTGGATGGCATCTCATGGGAACAGCCAAAATGGGTGAAGATCCTAAAAATTCTGTGGTTAATAAAAATTGCGAAACACACGATGTTGAAAACTTATATGTCATTGATGGGTCTGTTTTTACAACATCAGCAGCGGTAAATCCAACCCCTACAATTCAGGCGGTTGCTCTAATGGCTGCAGATAAGATACTTGGAGTTTAAAATGGATATAAATAATAACGATATTTCTAACCTTTTTTCTTTCGTGGATACAGTAATTCCTTCCATTGATGAAATGCCTTCAGCATCAGAAGTAATTTCTAAAGAAGACTTAGTATGGATATTAGAAAATAATATTAAATATATCGATCCAATAAAAGATTTTTTGAGTTTTGTAAAAAAAGAACCTGCTAGTAGGGTTGTGGGTGGTATTCAAGAATTAAATGATGATCATCGAATTGAAATATTGAATTTAATGGAATCTGTAATGCCAGTTCAATTTAATTTATTTATTGAAGTAATTTATCTTTTATACTATTCCAAAGAGAATGTACATGAAATTATTGGATGGAATTCAGATGAATTATCTGATGAAAATAAAATGAAACCTTTTGACAAAACTATTCTTGAAAAAGTAAGTAAAAGAGAACCTTTTTGGAAACAAGTTTAACTTGATTGAGATCTCCTAAGGACTTTCCCTGGTGTTTTTTTTGTATGAATACCATTAGATACTACAACCTCACCATTTACTATAACGTATTGAATTCCTATTGAGTATTGATGGGGATTTTCAAATGTTGCTAAGTCTTTTACTGTATTAGGATTAAATATAGTTAAGTCAGCAATATAATTTTTTCTTATTTCACCTCTTTGTTTTAATCCTAATCTCCAAGCTGGAAATCCTGTCATTTTATGGATTGCTTCCTCTAAAGATAAGCTTGACCTTTTTTCTCTTATGTATCTTCCAAGAATTCTTGGGAAAGTCCCATAAAATCTAGGATGTGGTTTGCCATCTTTATAGAAACCTTCTTTTGAAACTGCATTCCCATCAGAACCAAACATTGCTAACCTGTGGTCCATAAAACACTGTATGTCTTCTTCAACTCTATTATGAAAAATTACCGAAACCACAGCTTGCTCTTCTTCTGTAAGCTGCATAACTGTTTCGCCTATATCTAAATTTCTTTTTTTAGCTATCTCTTCTATAGAAAGTCCTATTACATTTTTATTTTTTGGATTTTTTACTGAAGATACAACTATTGTTTCCCACCTCTGAGGTAATCCATCTATACCATCCATAGTTTCTTTTTTTATTTTTTCTCTAGTTTTTGGGTTTTTTAATCTTTCTAAAAATACTTCAATACCTCCAGAATGCGACCATAATGGCATAGTTTGGTCTAAACCTGCTCCAGCAGCAGTATATGGATACATATCATAAGTTATATCAAGTCCTTGTTTTTCAGCGTCTTCAAAAATCTTATGCATTTTAGGGCCTTCACCATAATATCGCCAGTCAGTAATTGCCAGATGAGAAAATTGAACAGAAATATTACTTTTTATTCCTATTTCCACAGCTTCTTTTATTTTTGAAATATGCCTGCCTGCACCTTCTCTAGCATGAGTCACATAAAACACATTGTCATAATGAGAAATAGATTTACAAATCTCTATTATTTCTTCAGTGCTAGCAAAAGCAGAAGGTGGAACGGATAATCCTGTGGATAATGAAAAAGCACCTTGTTCAATAGATTCATTTGCTAATTTTTTCATTTTTTCTAGCTCATCCTCAGTAGCTCTTCTATTTTCTACGGAACCTGAGGCAATTTGTAATGCTGCATAGCCAACTTGTGGAGCAATATTTAAGCTTGTTTGCTTTTCTTCAATATATTTTGCATATTCATCAAAAGTTGTCCATTCCCAAATAGTATTTGGATCATCAGCATTACCTCTTTTTTCCCATAACTCCTCTTTTAATGTATTTGGATCACTATTTCCTGAAGGGAAAGGTGAATAACTACAATTACCAGTGACTTCGGTTGTAACTCCTTGAAAAATTTTACTTTCATTTAGAGGATCATTTATTACCGAAATATCTGAATGTGTGTGCATGTCTATAAAGCCTGGAGAAATTATAAGACCTGAAGCATCAATTATTTTCTTAGCATAGGTATTTTCAAGAGAGCCTATTTTTTCTATTTTATTACTATTGATTCCAATATCAGATTTGTATTTAGGTTTGTTGGTGCCGTCTATAACTATCCCGTTTTTTATTATGATGTCAAACATTTTTATATTTTATTTATAATTCTGTTTATATTATATTGATGTAAAATTAAATAATCTAAACTTATGCCCCTGTAGCTCAGAGGATAGAGCACCGGTTTCCTAAACCGGGTGTCCCGCGTTCGAGTCGCGGCAGGGGTACCAATTATTCAAAAAAATATATAATCAAATTATGAGTCAAAAACCTTATGAATTAGAAGAATGGCTTAAGCTGTTCTTTAGTATGTCTGATGATAAACGCTTAGATTTACTGCTTGTTTTAGGAATTATTTATAAATCAAGTGAAGGCGAACAAGCATTAATGAATCTTGATTTCTCTGGAGATACTGTAATTCTTACTAGACTAATGAATAATAGTGCTAGTTTTGCCGAAGCGTTTGAGGGAATTGATATTGAAAGACTTTTTTATACTTATTTTTCTGAAAAACAGTATGAAGTAATGCTTTTAGATGAATGGTTGTCCGATACATGGATTAATTCTCATTTGAAACTTCATAAATATATCAAAAAATGGATAGATTTATTCAAATTATTTCCAAGAAGCCATGAATTGGATAAGAGATTACCAGTAGGAAATTTTACAGTCTACAGAGCGGGGTCAATTGATGGCATTTCCTGGACTCTTAATAGAGGGATTGCTGTTTGGTATTATAAAAAAAATAAAGCATTTAAAATTGAACCTAAATATAATAGATTATTGAGCTTAAGGATTTCATTAAAAGATGTATTTTTATACGTTGACCAATTAGGGGAAGATGAGGTTATTATTAATCCAAAAGTAAGTAATGTTCAAATTATTCCTTACAATGAGCATAGAAATTTTGAGGAAGTAATACCGAAGAAAAATATTGCTTAGGTGCCACAAAAATAGTTATGATAAAAACCTTATTACACATAAAATATTTATTTGAAATCAACTTATTTACCCTGAGTAAAAAAAATTTTTTATTGATAACTATAGCATTCTTTGTTATTTATTTTTTTATGACCCAGATTCTAATGTATGACCTATATGATTTGCCAAAGAGTAAAAGTAATTGTGAAGAAACCCGAAATGGTAGGGTTTGCGAACTTTCAGATTATTCATTTGAAACTGATGAATATAAGTCGAGAAAATAAACTAAATGTTCTTTAAGAATAATTTTGTATTTTTTTGCTTTAGAATTGGGGAAATCAATAATCTATAATCTCCCCAATTCTTGTATTTCTCAGTTTACTAGTAGTAATTCTGATCTTCGATTTATCTAGCTATGAACTTATAAACCATTCCCTGCTCATAATGACCGGCTGTATTGCATATAAATGCATATGTTCCTGCTGGAAGATCATTTATTACTAATTCTGCAGTTTCTCCAGCTTGGATCCCTTCTATCTTTCCTAGAATATCAAGCTTGCTTTCATCTGCCATAGAACCATCTTCTGTTAGAGGCAAATCTTCATGAATATTATTATTTAGAAGTACTAGGTTGTGCTCTAAATTACCATCATTTGTAAGAGTTAAGGTAAGCTCTCCAGGTTTTATATGTTTTCCCATTTTATAGTTTGGATCTACCTTCACATCCCATTCACTCATTGATACATCAACTCTACTTTTTGTTATAGTTGTACCTTCGTCTGTAACCATAGTTTCGCCCTCGGTAGTGCTTGAACAACCTAATGCTATTATTGAAAAAATTGATAGATAGCATAAGCTTGATAAAAGTTTTTTCATTATTCTAACCTTTCTAATTAGATAAATTTTTTGAGCCAATAATAATATTTTAAAAAATCTTTTTTTTAGATTTTTTTTTTATTCAAAAATGTCTTATTTAAAGTACTTTAAGCAGACCCAAAATTGAGAATATTAAGATCCAATAAAATTGTCAACTAATTTAGTATAGAATTTTACTTTTTTATAGTAATTTGCTTAATTCAACAAAACTATTACAAGAGTAATTGAATGTACTCTTTGGTTTTTCTTTAGGAGTATTTGAGTATTCAAATGGTCTGTGAATATAAGCTGTTTTCAAGCCCGACATTTCTGCAGCCAAAAGATCATTTTCATGTGCTGCAACTAACATAACTTCATTTGTATTAAGTCCTAAATATTCCGTTGCTTTTTTGTATACATATTTATTAGGCTTATATTTTAAGAAAATATCACCTGAAAAAATAAAATCCCATGGTAATTTAGAGTATTTGCTCATATTTAAAAGTAGTGAAAAATTACCATTTGAAAGTGTACCTATGCTGTATTTATTTTTTAGTAAAGAAAGTCCTTCTACTGAATCTTCCCATGGATCAAGCTGATGCCAAATTTTATTTAATTTATTTATATCTGATTCATTCATTAGATTTATTAATTTGAAATCCTTTAGTAACTGAATTAATTTTTTTTTGTGTATATCATCAATTTTTTCCCAACCTTGCTTATTATTATTAAATTCATTTATGTAATCCGAGTAACCTTTTCTCCATTCAATTGCAAATTTTTCTAACTCACATTCTGATAATTTTTTTGGTAAAAAAGAATTCAATCTTTTGGTTAATGTTTGTCTCCAATCAACAACTGTGCCAAAAACATCAAAAATTAAAGCTTTTATATTACCTGAATCCATTTAGATAAATATTTCCTCTCTTGATCCTATTGAATTACTAAGTTTTGAATGATTTTTTAGTATCTCAATCTCTTCTTGATTAATTTCAGAGTATGATTCTACTGCCTCAACTCCTTTTAAAAATAAATCAGGATCTCCTGGGGGTAAAAAAGATGTGATATTTTGAGAAAGTGCAAATTTTACTGCTAAATTTATTAATTTGGTTTCAGACAGAGGTTTATACCAACAGTTTTTGTAGCTAGATTCTCTTTCTCCCTTATTTTTCCAAAGTCTGTCTGCCATAACTTTTAGAGCAAGAATAGAAACTCCTAATCTCTTACAGTTGTCTATGATTTCCTCTCCAAAATTATGATTTAAAATCAATTTCCAGTTTACAGGAATCAATATTGAATCAAATTTATGATTATTTATTAATAATTTTGCGACTTCTATTGAATGGCAAGAGAAACCAATATGATTTATTTTTCCTTGTTGTTTTGCATCCTCAAGAGTTCTAAGTGCACCTTCTTTTCCTGTTACAATTTCATAATCTTCTTTTGTTTTCATCCCATGTAATTGATAGAGATCGAAATAATCTGTTTTTAGAGTTCTTAAGGATTCTTCTAAATCTTTTTTTGATTCCTTAGCAGTTCTAAATTTAGATTTACAAGCTAAAAAAATATTATTCCTTTTATTTTCTAGTCCTTTTCCCATTAGTTCTTGGGCATCTCCATATCCAGGAGCTACATCAAAATAATTTACCCCTTTATCAATTGCTACATTTATAATTCTTGATGATTCCTTATATCCTAAGCCTCTAATTGATATACCCCCTAAACCAACTGCTGATATATTCAATTTATTTTTACCATAATTTCTATATAACATTTGATTTCATTCTCATTTCTTTTATAAAAAGTAAAAAATTTAGTATTACTAGAAATACACCAAGAATTGAAGGGAAATAAATTTCGTTTATAAAGCCTATAATTGAAAAAAAACAAATAACTAAATTTGATATCAACCTGCTTTGTTTTTCTACTTTATTTTTTGAAAGGTATAATATTGTGAAAATAGGAATAGATAAAAAGAACCAGCCTAAGAAATTATGAGTTGGAATATCAAAATATCGGCCTTTCTCATCCCATGTCCAAATTTTTAGTCCATGTACTGCAATTGGATCAACTACTAAATCAATAATAACCATTATTGCTGATCCATAAAGTATAAAAAATTTGTTTTTTATACTTTGTATGAAAGTAAGGCAAAAATTTGTGATAATTATCCATGCAGAAATCATAACTAGGGGAACAGAAAAAAGTTTTATATTGAACACGTTTGTGTAGTTATATGAACCAAACAGAATTCCAATTTTCACACCTAATACTTCGTAGACAAATCCTAATATTCCTATGAAAATTAGAGAATATAATAACTTTCCTTTTGAAAAAAACAATATAATTAAGCTGCCTATTATCATGAAAAGATTGGGAGCCCATGAAGGCGTATTTTCTATTGTTCCAATCTCGGCTAAAATCCCTCCCACCAATAAGATTACAAAAAAGAAAAACCCTATAAACTTTAATGTTTTTTTTATATCATTCATATTTTTTTAATATCTCTTTAGTTACAATTTTTGATGACATGATTACGATTGGAGTCCCTCCTCCTGGATGAACCCCTCCTCCAACATAGTATAAACCTTCAATCTTTCTATCTCTATTTTGTTGCCTAATAATACTTCCTAAAATTCCATGAGAAACTTTCCCATACAATGAACCATAAGGCGCTGCAAATCTTTTTTCAAAGTCATTTGGGGTTATTATTTCCATAAATTTAGCTCTATCAATAATTTGCTCTAGTTTTTGTTTTTTTAGTGTATTTCTTATTTTTGTAATTGCATCTTTAATTTCTTTTTCTCCCCATACTTCTTTTGTTGCATGAGTATTACACATCAAGAAAATACTTTCTGAATTTTTGGGTGCTAAAGTTTTATCAGTTTTACTTGGACAGTTTATGTAAACTGTTGGATCTGAAGGGAATTTTTTTTCATTAAATATTTCTTCAAATTCTTTTTTATAATTATTAGAAAATATAACATTGTGATGTAGCAGATCTGGAATTTCTTCATTTATTCCAACTAGAACTACAAAACCAGACATTGATAGAGAGTTTTCTTTTACTTCAAATCTGTTATTCATCATAGTTTTGGTGATCAATGGGTCTACATTGCTGATTATAATGTCGCATTCCATTCTTTCTCCACTACTCAAAACTACAGATTTAACCTTTTTCTTTTCACTATTGATTTTTGATACTTTTATTCCTTTTAAAATTTTTACGTTTTTATTAATTAATATATTTTCTATTTTTTCTATTAATTTATATAAACCTCCTGAAATGTACCACGCCCCATAACTTAATTCCATGAAAGGAATAATAGATAATATCCCCGAAGATTTATATGGAGATGATCCAACATATGTTGGATATCTATTGAAAATTTTCCTTATTTTTTCATCTGAAAATTTATCCTCTATATATTTATTATATTTTTTAAAAAATAACTTAAACGGGCTCTTAAGTAATAATGATAAATTTGAAAATTTTGGCTTAGAAAAAAGTCCTTCCTTGAAAAATGTTTTTTCTGAAAGATGAAACAGCTTTGAACCCTTCATAAGTATTTCGTAAAACTTATTTATGTCTTTATCAAATACTTTTTCTAAATCACTTATGTCTGATGAATATTTGATTTTTTCTTTTTCAAACATATACAAAAATAGAGGATTTATTTTTTTTAGACTTAAGTGATCATGTATATTTTCTCCACATTGTCTAAATAAATCTTCAAAAATATGAGGTAATGTAATTAATGAAGGACCAGTATCAAAAGTAAATCCATCTTTTTTGAAGATGTTCATCTTGCCACCTAAATTATCATTTTTTTCAATAATAGTAATATCAAAATTATATTTAGATAAATTTATTGCAGTTGATAAACCTCCTAATCCTCCTCCTATTATTATTACTTTTTTACGATTTTTCATATTTTCTTTCTTTCCAATCTAGTCCCTTTCCGAATTTCATACTTGTGAATGAACTTATACCTAATATAATCATTACTAATATTCCAAAGGGATGTGTGAAAATCGAAAAAAAGTTATATTTAAATTTAAATTTGATCAGTATGATTGGAACAAAATTTAAGCATAATAATATGATCGATAGATTTTGTTTGTAATCTAGAAAATAAGAAACAGAATAAATTATGGGAGCTAAAAAATAACTTGTAATAAAAATAGTTTGAAATAGAAAAAATGATGAATCTTTGCTAAAGCTCGGATAGTAGTTTTTCTTAAATCCAGCCCATATAGATTTAAAAGAATCATACATCTTTACAGAAATTATATTTGATCCATTTATGCAGTAATTTTTTTCACCTCTTTGTCTAAAAATTCTAGCTAATCTTGTATCTTCAAAAAGATCGTTTTTTACTAAATCATGCCCGCCTAATTTAAAATAAGCTTCCTTTTCAAATAGTATGCAGGCTCCATGAGCAAGTCCCAAATTGTCAGAATTTCTCTTTTTAGATATAAGCATGGGGCATGTGGTAAAAACAATAAAATTTAATAAAGGCATAAATATTTTTTCAGCCATAGATTGCATTTCAATTTTGGGCCATGCTGATAACATCTTAAGATTATTTTCTTTAGAATAATCAATTAGTTGGCTTAATTCTTCCTTAATAATTGTGTCTGCATCTATAAAAATTATCCATTCTGAAGAGGATTGTTTTGCAAGTTGATAACATGCATAAGATTTACCTGTCCACCCTTTTTCTAATCGATGAGTCTTTGCTATTTTTACTTTTTTATTAGTTTTGGCTATTTTTTTTATTTCTTTATTTGTTGAGTCAGTTGAATGATCATCATATACTAATATTTCTTCATAATTCTCATTTGTAGCTAAGATTGAATCTATACAATTTTTTATATTTTTTTCTTCATTTCTAGCAGGTATAAGAATAGATAAATTTGAATTTTGACTTATTTTTGAGCTGAATTTCCTCCAAAATAGGTTAGAAAATGCTATTAGTATCGAGTAAACAACAAAAATACTTAATATTAAATAAATAATCTCAATCATATTTCAATATCTTCTATAATTTTATCTTTTGTCATCTTTGAGCTAAGTACACACATTGGTACACCTGTCCCTGGTGTTGTTGAGGCTCCAACAAAATATAAATTTTTTATTTTTTTAGATTTATTTGGGTTTCTAAATGGGCCTATTTGGTTGAAATTATGTGATGGGCCAAAAGCTGAACCATCAAATAATCCATATTGGTTTTTCCACTCTTTTGGTGTAAATATTTTTTCATAAATAATATCTTCGTTGCTTATATCTATATTATTTTCTCTAAATCTCTTAAAAACTAAATCTTTTAATTCTTTTGCTTTTTCTAAACCGTGATTTTCATTGAATTTTGAAATAGTTGGACATGGTATTAATACGAATATAGAAGATTTCCCCTTAGGAGCTAAATCTTTATCTGTTTTAGAAGGAATTGAAATATAAAATGGGAGGTCATCAGGAATGATGTTTTCACTAAATAATTGATTAAATGTTTTTTTGAAATCATCAGGTAAAAAAATAGTATGATGCGTTAATGAATCTACAGTCTTATTAAGGCCCCAGTAGTAAGTATAAACTGATGGTGTCATTTTATTTTCATTTACTCCTAATCCCAACAAATCCTTATATGTTGTTTCAGAATCTACATTTGAAATTATTAAGTCCGCATACTTTATTTCGTTATCTATTGATACACCTATAGCTTTTTTATTTTCTATGATAATTTTTTTTATTTTTGAAGAAGTATTGATTTTCACATTAGTATCTAAATTCAATTTTTCTAACCCCCTGACTAGTCCATACATTCCTCCTTTTGGCATCCATAGCCCATATTGTAGTTCCCCGTAGGGAAGAATACTAAAAAATCCAGGAAGCTTATAAGGAGAATCTCCTAAATACATACTGTATGAACTAAATGCTTCAATTATTTTTTCTTCTTCAAAAAATTTTTTGATTTCTCCGTGCATACTATTTGTTAGTCCCAACTTTAAAATATTTCTAAAGCCTGCATTTAACAACCAGCTGAAAACGTTTGAAGCATTTTTTGTCACAATATGCTTAAATGCTAGTTCATATTTTTTTTGGGAGCTCTTAAAAAAATCTATAATTCCTAACCTGTCTTTTGTTGAAAATTTACTTATTTCATCAGATAAAGAGTTTAAGTCAGAACTCAATTGAAAATTTTTTTTATCTCTCCATAAAAAATTTACTGCTGGATCTACTTTGATTAATTTAACGTAATCATAAAAATTTTTTCCTAAACTCGAAAAATAATCTTCATAAACCCACGGATAGTTTAAGAGTGATGGGCCTGTATCAAACGTGAACCCTTCTTCTGAAATTATATTAGCTCTTCCACCTACAGTTTTTTGAGACTCATAAATTTCGACGTTGAAATTTTCTTTAGAAAGTAGAGGAGCTATAGATAGCCCGCCAATTCCAGCACCTATAATTATTGCTTTTTTAGGATTTTTTTTCATATATAAAGTAATATTATCTTCCAAAACTTTTTTAATGGTAAAAAGGATATTTTTTCTTTTAATGTTAAGCTGTAACGATGAGCTGCATCCATTTCTTTTTCTAAAATTTTAGAATTTAATTTTCTGTATAATTTCAAGCAACTCTTGATAGCTATTTGACTATCAGGCGAAAAATTTTCCATTCCTTTATCAGCCTTTTGATACCATTTTTCAGCTTCTTGAGCTAGTAATTTTCTAGCCTCTAATACGTATTTAGGAAGGTCAGAAATTGTTTTGGGTTTATCAAGCATATTCGTTGGGGTATAAAATCTACCTCTGAAATAATCCTCATAAACATCTCTTGCAAAATTTGTTAGTTGCAATGCTATGCCTAAGTCTCTTGAAGGCTCTAGTAAATCACCAACAGTTTTATTTTTATTAGGACCATAAATGTAAGCTAAAAAGTAACCTACTACAATCGCAGAACCATAAATATATTTATTAACTAGGCTATTCATGTCTGGATATTCATAAACATCTATATCTTTCCTCATCGCATCAATAAATGAAAGATAGTATTCATCAGGGATATTTTTTTCAATAGCAGCCATTCTGTATGCAGATAAGATAACAGGTATATTTTTAGATGTTAATTCTTTAATAGTTGAGTATTTTTTAGATTCTTGAAACTTATTTTCCCATTTATTCAGCATAGAATTTTTTTCTTCTGAAGTCATATCAAATGTATCTACTATTTCATCAGGGAATCGAACAGAAGCATAAATTATTTCCACTAAGTCTCTTTTTTGTTTAGGCAAGAATCTGGTTACCGTAAAAAAGCTGTTGCTATAGTTTTTTAGGATTTTTTTTCCTAATTCTTTGCATACAATATACGCTTCATCATCATTTTTAGAAGATATTATTTTCTCTAAAGTATCTTCCTCTAATTTATTCCATTCATTAAAGTCCCATAAATTTTCATCAGAGGAATATTTGTAAGAATTATTCTTTTTTATTTTCCTAGGCATAACTTAATTCTAATCTAATTTTTTTTTCTTCACACAATATTCATAAACAGAGTTTACAATTATGATAATAATTGTAATTCAAAAGGCATTTGATGAAAAAAATAACTATCTTTATATTTTTGCTATTTATTTTTGCATGTTCTAATAATTCCAAAAGTTCTATAAATAGTAATTTTGTTGAAAATAAATCGAGTCAGTTAGTAGATAGTGAGTATAAAGTCGATAGAAATGATGAAGACTCCGAATCTTCTAATGATAATGAGTTTGGTTCAGGCCAGCAAAAAAGTAAATCTAGTGAAAATGAAGAATTAGATGATAGCTCTTATGTACTTGCTATAGATTTTAATCCTGAATCTGGAAATTATATAAGGGCAAATTATAGAGTTAAGGAACAGCTGGCAAGACTACCTTCACCTATTGAAGCTGTAGGCTATACAGAATCTATAACAGGGGGAATTTATATTGATTCTCAAGGGAATCCAAGTGATAACTCAGTTATTAATATTGATTTATCTACATTAAGAAGTGACGAATCTCGAAGAGATAATTATCTCAGAGGAAGCTCTCTTGAAACAGATAAGTTTCCTCAAGCTACTTTTAAGGTTTTAGATATTCAAGGGTTAGATTTAAGTTCTTTGATTTCTTCA
>PAOY01000010.1 GCA_002710135.1 Dehalococcoidia bacterium
TATAGTTTAACTTAAATAAAGTTAATGGTCGGGGTGACAGGATTTGAACCTGTGACCCCCCGCTCCCAAAGCGGGTGCGCTACCGCTGCGCCACACCCCGTAAGTTAACATTTTATACGTAAAACAGAAAGTTTAGTCTATGAAAATAACTAAAATTGAAGCAGTATACCCAACTTATCAAGAAACTTTGAGATCATGGAGGCCGAATTTATGGCAAATTATACTTAAAATTCATACTGACAAAAAAGATATATTTGGATACGGAACTGGAGGTGGTGGGCAGGCTTCTATTGAAATAATTAATGGTCACTTTAGAGAATTTATTTTAAATAAAGAAATAAATAATATATCAGATATTGGTTTATTGTTTGATAAGCTTTTTTTTGAAAGTATACCTTATGGACGTGGAGGAATTGCTCTAATGGCCTTATCTGCTATAGATTTAGCAATTTGGGATGCTTTTAGTAAGTATAATCATGTTCCTATAAAAAATCTCCTGAGCGAATCTAATTTTCATAATAAAAATATTAATACATATGCAACAGGAAATAATGTGAAGCAATATTATTCACTAGGACTAAAAAACTTTAAATTAAGTGTTAGGTCTGAAGGAAATTTTGATAGAGAAAGTAAAGAAATTTTAAATCTTATAGGCTCAATTAAGAAAAATTATAATGTTGAAAAAATCATGCTTGATTGCTACATGTCATGGAGTAGAGAGTACACAAAATTTATGTCAAAAAATTTATCAGATTTAGAAATAGAGTGGATTGAAGATATTTCAACTCCAGATGAAATGCTAGTAAATGAATCTTTACTAAGTGAATTAGGCGAAATAAAACTAGCTGGAGGAGAGCATGATTTCAATTTTAATAACTTCAAAATAATGCATCAAAAAAATATCTACGATATTTGGCAACCAGATATAACATGGTGTGGAGGAATTAGCTCCATACTCAAAATCATAGAAATAAATAGCAATAAATTTAAAATAATATTACATAGAGGAGGGGAACCTTGGGGNCTACCTGTTATTGAGGCTGGAATTGTTAATAATATGGCAGAATTACATGACCCTAAATCCATTCATTTAGATTTTGAACAATGGCATAATGAAACTATAGAAACTATAGAAAATGGGATCTTAAAAACAAAGGAATATTTAGGTTTTGGAGTTAATCCAAAAAAAGGTTTATTCAATGAGTGAAATTTATAAAGAAATAGTTTTTTTAGGAACAGGTACTTCAGAAGGGGTACCAAGAGTTAGTTGCCTAACAAATGGTTCAAACTGCAAAGTATGTAATGATGCAGTCAANCCNAATTCAAAAAACAGAAGACTAAATACTAGCTTACTACTTAAACTTAAGAACTCAGAAACTCAAAAAAATATAATTATAGATGCTGGAAAATTTTTTTATCAATCAGCCATCAAATTATTTCCTGAACATAATGTAAACTCTATAGATGCTGTTGTATTGACTCATGCTCATCAGGATGCAGCTGGAGGTTTTGATGATTTGAGAGATTGGACAAATAATACTCAAAGTAAAATACCTATATATCTTAGAAAAGTTGATTTAGATGTAGTAAAAAAAACATTTTATTACTTAGTTGATACTAGAGAAATTACTTCAGGAGGAACTGTCGCAAAACTAGAATTTAATTTAATTAATGATGAAACAATAAATATTTTAGGCCAGAACTTCATTCCTCTAAATGTGAATCATGGAGATAATTATTTTGCTAATGGTTATCGAATAGATAATTTCACTTATATAAGCGATTGTTCATATATTCCAATGGACACGATGAAAAAGATCAAAGGTAGTGAAATAATAGTTTTAGATGCTCTAAGAAGAGGTAGAAAACATAAATCTCACTTAACTTTAGAAGAATCTATAGAAATAATTTTAGACTTAAAACCGAAAGTAGCTTTATTTACTGATGCATGTCATGATATTGACCATAATGATNCAAATGAATTTCTTAAGATAGTTTCTGAAAAATCAAATATTAAGATGCAAATGGCATATGACGGATTAAGCCTGAAAATATGATTTTTATTTTTTTGATTTGGTAGTAAATCTTAGAGTAAGGTATCCTAATACTCCCGCTAGCAATGAGGCTATCAATACTCCTAATCTTACAGATGTTTGATATTCAGGATCTGTAAAAGCCAAACTTCCAATAAATAAACTCATTGTAAAACCAATTCCTGTTACTAGTGATAAACCATAATATTGTGACCAAGATATGTCAGAAGGTAATTTACAAATTCTTAGTATAGTGCCCAAATATGTGAAAAGCATAACGCCTATTTGCTTACCAAAAAATAATCCTAAGATAATACCTAAAGTTACAGGGTCCCAAAGAAGATTTAATTTCATACCTGCAAAAGAAACTCCTGCATTTGCAAAAGCAAATACTGGTAAAATCATAAAATTAACCCAAGGTTCTATCGAATGTTCAAGTTTCTTAAGCGGGGAAGANGATGAGGAATCATTAGATTTCAAAGGGATAAAAAATGCTAACATNACTCCTGCTAAACTTGCGTGTATTCCAGATTTTAATACAAAAACCCAAAGTAAAAGTCCTAATGCGACATAAGGAAATAAATTATTTATTTTTCTATTATTGATAACAAAAAGTAAAATGCTAACTATTGCAGCATATAAGAGGTAATTTACAGATAAATTTGATGTATAAAATGAAGCAATAATTATTATAGCCATAAGATCGTCAATTATTGCGATTGCGACAAGTGTAACTTTTAGAGATACAGGGATTCTATTTCCAAGTAAAGTCACTACACCTAATGCGAAAGCAATGTCTGTAGCTGTTGGGATAGCCCATCCATTTGTAGTTATTTCATTACCAATATTCAAGCTAAGATAAATAATTGCAGGTATAGTTATACCTCCTATAGCGGCAACAGCAGGTAAACTAAACTGTTCTCTAGTAGAAAGATGACCTTGTATAAGTTCTCTCTTGATTTCTAGACCAACTAAAAGGAAGAAAATAGCCATTAATCCATCATTGATCCAGTGATGAATATCTTTATCTATTGAAAAATCAAATAATTTTATTCCAAAAGACGCATGTAAAATTTTAGAATATGATTCACTAAGGAGTGAGTTTTCAATAATAATTGCCGCAACTGCTGCAAAAAGTAATAATATACCAGGAGCAGATTTTAATTGGAAAAATTTCTTGAAATTTTCTATTATCATATTTATTTTTTACTAGATTTTACTATGAGAGTTACTTAATTATATTTTTGGGTTTCCAAAATTTTTTCACCTTGTCAAAAGTTAGCAATCCAATGAATACATCATTATTATTATATATTTTTATATCTTCATCATTCAATAAATTTAAATTCAAGTTTTCAGATGTAAATACTCCTCCGTTAAGATAAGATTTTTCTGTTTCAAAATCAAAACTTAATTTTGGATTACTGACAAGTATAGAATCAATTGATAGCATTCTATTTTCTAAATCAAAAATATTTTCGATTCTCAAGGAATCTTTTATATCGAAAGGCCCGTAGTTAACTCTAGACAAACTAATGAGGACTCCTAAAGTTTTTAATTTTCTAGCTAAATCATTAGCAAAACTACGAACATAAAATCCACTTGAACATTTAATAATTAGTTTTAGAACAGGTTTTTCCCAACTAATTATTTTTATATCACTAACATCTACCTTTCTTGATTTAATTTCAATTTCTTCGTCATTTCTAGCATATTGATATAACCTTTTTCCCCCTTTTTTAATAGCACTATATTTTGGAGGAATTTGGTCTATTGAGCCTATAAAATTTTTGAGAGCGCCTTCTATACTTTCTATTTTTTCTGGTAAAATTTCTGTTTTTCCATCAATATCTCCTTCTAAATCATATGTTTTAGTAGAAAATCCAAATTTAATTTCTGTTAAATAAGATTTCTTGAAATTTTGAAAATAATCAAAATATTTAGTTGAGTTATTAACTAAAATGGGAAGAATTCCAGTTGCTAAAGGATCTAGAGTGCCTGCATGTCCAATTTTATTAAACTTATATTTTGATTTTATTTTTCTGAGTACATCATTAGATGTCCATTGATAAGGTTTGTCAATCAATAATATTCCACTCTCAAGAAATTTCATTTTATTTATTTCTCAAAATAAACTTCATCAATCAACTCATCAATTTCTCTTTGAAACTCAGAGGATTTATCTATAAAAAATTTTATTTTTGGAATTCTAGAAGTTCTAATTTTGGACGAAATCATTTTTTGAAAATAGAATGAATTATCGTTTAATCTTAATATTATTTCTTCAGATTTTTTACTTGATTCTTCAAAAACACTTACATAAACTTTACTGTATGAGAGATCTTTACTTGTTTCAACTCTCATAATAGAAATCATTGAAAAATAAGAATAATCTTCTAAGTTTGAAATAGATTCACCGATTATTTTCTTTAAAGTATTATTAAATTTCTCTAATCTAAAATCAACCATAAATTATTTTAACTCATAGCACTCTAGAATATCTTCAACTTGAATTTCATGATAACCGTTTAGGACAATTCCGCCTTCTAAATTATTAGTTAATTCTGTGACATTTTGAGTCAGATGTCTCATAGACTCAACTCCTCCATCAAAAACAATTTCAGAATTTCTTATTACTCTAATTCTTGCATTTCTTAGTATTTTTCCTTCAGATACTCTAACACCAGCAATTTTTTGGACTTTACCTCTTGGGAATACTTCTAAAATTCTAGCAGAACCTATATTAACTTCAGATTTCTCTTCACCTTTCAAACCTTCAATTATGGCTCTTATCTCGTCAACAAGAGTATATATAATATCAAAACTCCTTATAGGAATATTGTTAGCTTCTGATTGAGATTTTGCCCCTCCCTGAACAATTGTTTGAAAAGCAACTATTATGCTATCTTCAGCACTTGAAGCAAGCATAACATCTGATTCGGTAACTGCTCCAACTGCTCCTGAAATTATTTTTACCTGAATATCTTCACTTGTTAGATCATTAACTACCTGCTCTACAGCAGTCAATGCTCCATTTGATCCTGTTTTTATAACAATATTTATTTCTTTTTCTCTTGAAGCCTTAGCTCTCTTCACAACTTGAGAAAGCGTAGTAATTTTATTAGTTTGCTTTTGTGAACTTCTTGACCTTTGTTGTATTAATTTCCTTGCTTCTTTTTCACTATTTGCGACCTCTACGATTTCACCTATTTGATTTATGCCACCCATTCCCATTACTTGTATTGGTGTAGATGGTTTCGCATTTTTTACTTCTTTACCGTATCCATCTATCATTTGTCTGATTTTTCCTGAATTATTTCCTGAAACTAATATATCTCCGTAATTAAAGGAACCAGATTTTACAAGAACTGTTGATATAGACCCTTTCTTGGGATCATTATAGGACTCAATTATAACGCCTCTACCTGACAAATTAGAATTTGATTCAAGTTCACTTATTTCAGAAAGAAGAGAAATTGATTCAAGAAGCTCATCTATACCTTTCCCCTTCAAAGCAGAAACTTCTACACATAAAACTTCACCACCATAATCTTCAACAATTAGTTCATGTTCAGTTAATTGACCCTTAACTTTATCGACATCAGCTCCTTCTAAATCACATTTATTTACTGCTACAATAATTGGGACATTAGCATTTTTGGCATGGTTTATCGATTCGATTGTTTGAGGCATCAAACCATCATCTGCCGCAACTACTAGGATAACAATATCAGTAACGCTAGTTCCTGATATCCTCATTGAAGAAAATGCTTCATGGCCAGGTGTATCTATAAATGTAAGTTCAGATTTATTATGCCTTACCTGATACGCTCCAATTTTCTGGGTTATTCCACCTTCTTCTTTTTCCACATCATTCGTTTTTCTAATTGCATCTAATAATGTTGTTTTTCCATGGTCTACATGACCTAGAACTGTAATAACAGGTGCTCTTTTTTCCCCTTTATTCATCTCAGATGTGTCTATAGAAGAGCCAACATTAAGTGCATCCTCATTATCTAAAGATTCCTTAGGTTTTATGACAGGGATACTAAAAGATTGTGCAACTCTTGCAGCTATAGAGAAATCTACTTCTTGATTTACTGAAGCCATTACCCCTTGTTTCATAAGAGCCTTGATTACCTCTACTTGAGATTCTTGTAAAAGTTCAGCTAAATCACCAACTGTAATAATTAAAGGTAACGATACAGGATCTCGTACTATTTCCTCTGAATTTATTTCTCCTGAATCGTTTGTAGTCAATTTTATTCCATTTCATTATCTTTTATTTTTTTTTCTTTTAACTGATTTTTTTGAATTTTTCCCATCACTATTAAAATTTTTCAAGGATTCAATATCTTCAGCAAATCTAATAGTTTCATCAGCATTTTCTTTAGAACTTGATCCACCTAGATCCCATATATCTTCAGAAGAGAAATCTAAAATATCTTCTTTTTGTTTCTTCTCTTTTTCTTCTTTTTCTTCTTTTTGTTCAAGTTCTTTAATTTCTTTTTCTAAAGCTAATAACTCAGCTTTTTCATCAACAGATGTTTCTTTCACCAAAACTTCTGGTTGATCAATTTCACCCAAAACATTATCTGACAGTAATTCCTCTTTAGAAGTATCCTTCTTTGGTTCATCCTTGGTTTCAGATTTAATATCTTCAGATACTGAAACATTTGGATCAGATTCAACAACTTCATCGGTCTGAACAATAACTTCCTCTTCTGCTTGGACATCAATTTTCCATAGAGTTAACTTTGCAGCTAATCTCGCGTTTTGACCTTCTTTACCAATTGCTAGAGACAATTGTTTTTTCGGAACAGTTACTATAGCAGTGCTGTCATCTGGATTTATAATAACATTAGAAACAGTTGCTGGAGACAGTGAGTTTGTAATTAGAACTTTAGGATCGTCACTCCAGTCAACCACATCAATTTTTTCTCCTAAAAGTTCATTTACTACATTCTGAATTCTAATACCTCTTAATCCAACACAAGCACCAACTGCATCTACTTCTCCATCTTCTGAAGAAACTGCTACTTTAGATCTAGCTCCAGCTTCTCGTGATAAGGCCTTTATTTCAACTACTCCAGATGAAATTTCTGGAACTTCCGATTCAAATAACTTTCTTAGCAATTCAGGGTGAGTCCTTGAAACAATAATTTCTGGACCTCTTGCAGTTCTTTGAACTTCTGTAACAAAGAATTTTAGCTGTTGGCCAACTCTATATTTTTCATAAGAAGTTTGTTCTGATGGAGGCATTAATGCATTTGCTCGGCCAATATCAACAAAAATATTTCTTGAATCAATTCTTTGAATAGTTCCTATTATAACTTGACCTTTTTTATCGGCAAATTTTCCAAAAACTAAGTCTCTTTCAGCTTCTCTAAGCTTTTGTAAGACAACCTGCTTTGCAGTTTGAGCTGCAATTCTTCCTGGATTATATTCCATGTATCCAGTCTCTACAAAATCACCAACTCTAAGATCTTCATTCAATTTTTTAGCATCTTCTTCAGAAATTTCTGATAATGGATCTTCAATTTCATCTTTATCTTTAACGTTCAGAATTGTCTTTACAATAACATCTCCCGTTTCTGAATCTACTTCAACTAAAATATCCTGCCCTTTTGCTGCAGGATCTTTCTTATACGCAGATGCTAAAGCTTCCTTAACAGCTTCAACGACTATCGATTGGGGCAAATTTCTTTCAGCTGCAAGTTGAGTCAAAGCTAAAAAAAGTTCATTTTTCAAAGTTACCTCCCGAGATAACCATAAAATTAAAAAAAGTGGGCAAAGCCCACCTTCTAATTTAATTCATCCTTAATTTATTTTTCTATATAATATGATATCACGAACAAGCAAACATTTAAATATCTTTAGATATATTTTTAAAAAATTCTATTGTTTCAGCATATGGAAGTTGCATTTTTTTTGCATTATCTCTATCTTCAATTTCTATCATCCCTTTTTCAAGATTTCTTCTAGATATAACAATTTTATAAGGTAGAGAAAGTAAATCAGAATCATTAAACTTTACTCCTGGCTGAACAGATCTATCATCAAATAGTATATCTAGTCCTATTTTTGATATTTCAGAAAATATCTTTTCAGATATTTCCATAACTTCTTTATCATCAGTTTGTAATGCTGCTAAATATATAGAAAATGGAGAGATTGAAATTGGTAGATTCATTGAATCATCAGTTTTATTAGCCTCTATACAGGCAGCTAATAGCCTTCCGACACCAATTCCATAGCATCCCATTAATATTTTCTGATCAGCACCCTCATTATTTGAAAAATTTGCATTCATTTTTTTAGAATAGGCATCACCTAACTTAAAAACATGACCAACTTCAATACCCCTTTTTGCAGTTAGAACAGACCCATTTGATGCAAGATAACCTTCTTTTGCCTCTGCTATATCGATTACTTTTGAGATAACTAAGTCTCTATCTAAATCAATATTTTTTAAGTGTTTATCCAGAATATTAGCTCCAATTACAAAATTCCCTGGACCCATTTTTACAGACTCATCATAGATAAAATCTAAATTTGATATTTTGTAAGGAGACAAAAACCCTGGAATTAATCCAAGTTCTAAAACTTCTTTTTCAGATGCAGGTTCTAAATAAGTAGCCCTTAAATAATTTCTTAGCTTTGTTTCATTTATGTCATAATCTCCTCTAATAACACAACCTACAAAGTTACTATCATACTTGTAAATAACTGTTTTTAATATTTGATAATCTGGAATATTTAGTGCTTGTTGAAGACTCTTAATTGTCTTTATTCCAACTGTCTCTATGAGCTCCATTTTTGAAGAAATTTCAGTATTATATTCATTTTTTCTAAAAATAGCTTTTTCAACATTAGCGGCATATTTTTTATCTTCACTTATTAAAACAACATCCTCCCCTGAATCTGCAAGCATAATAAATTCATTTGATTCCTTACCACCAATTGCTCCAGAATCAGCATCAACAATTACAACATCTGTTGAACATCTTTCAAATATTTTTTGGTATGCTGCAATCATTTTTTTGTATGAAACATCTAAGCCTTCTAAATCTTTATCAAAAGAATAAGCATCCTTCATCTCAAATTCTCTTACTCTTAATAAACCACCTCTTGGCCTAGGTTCTTCTCTATATTTAGTTTGAATTTGATAAAGAGTAAAAGGAAGATCTCTATATGAATTAACATTCTTTGAAACCATATCTGTCACTGTTTCTTCATGCGTAGGAGCTACAATCATCTCATTATCTCTTCTATCATTAAATTTTGCTAAAGGAGGAATAAATGTATCTAGACGGCCAGATTTTTTCCATAAATCTGATGATTGTATTACTGGCATATTAATTTCCAAGGCTCCTGAAAGGTTCATCTCTTGTTTTATAATATGCTTAATTTTTTCAATTGATCTCCAACCTACTGGTAAAAAACTAAAAATACCCGATGAAACTTGTGTAATAAAACCTGATCTATGAAGCAGTCTGTGACTTTCTGTCTCTAAATTTTGCGGGTTTTCTCTATAAGTTTTCCAAAAAAAATTTGATAATTTTTTTGACCCTAAAAAGCTATTGATATTCATCTATTACCCCATTTTTGTTCAACGTAAGATTGAACCATATTTATAAATTCAGTTGATATATTTTCACCTTTTAAGACTTTTACTTTCTCACCATCAACATAGACAGGAGCTGCAGGATTTTCGCCAGAACCAGGCAATGAAACTCCAATATTAGCAGCTTTTGATTCTCCAGGACCGTTTACAACACACCCCATAACAGCTACTTTCAAATTTTCAGAACCTGGAAAGTTATTTTTCCAATCTTTCTTTCTTTCATCAAGATAAGAATTTATTTCAGATGCTAACTCTCTGAAGTATGTAGAAGTCGTTCTTCCACAACCAGGACACGAAGTAACTTCTGGTTTGTAATTTCTAATATTCAATGACTGAAGAATTTCTTGACACAATTCAACTTCTCTTGATCTAGGAGATCCTACTTCAGGAGTAAGAGAAGATCTGATAGTATCTCCTATTCCACTTTCCAATAAAATGGATAATGCCGCAGTTGTGGCAACTATAGATTTCATTCCCATTCCAGCCTCAGTTAATCCTAAGTGTAAGGGAGCAGAACAATTTTTTGAAATTTCCCTGTAACAATAAACCATCTGATTTAGCCTAGAAACCTTGCAAGAAATTATAATTTTATCCTTACCTAGTCCTAAATCTAATGCTTTCTCGTAAGATAACAAAGCGCTTGATATCAAAGCATCAGACTCAACTTCTTCAGCACTTTTAGGTTTCTTTATCTTAAAATTTTCACCCATTTTAGAATCTAAAAGCTCAGGATCTAGAGAACCTGCATTTACCCCTATTCTAACTGGTTTATTTAGATCTTTGGCAATTTCAATAAAAGTTTTAAAATTATCATCTTTTCTATTTCCTAGTCCTAAATTTCCAGGATTTATTCTATACTTATCCAAATACTCTGCACATTCAGGTATATCCTTAAGAAGTTTATGACCTATAAAATGAAAGTCTCCCACAATAGGAACGTTTATATCTTTATCCTCTAAAATTTTTTTTATAGGCTTTATAGCTTTAGCTGACTCAGCATTATTTACAGTAACCCTAATAATTTCGGAACCTGCATTGTATAACTCTTCAATTTGAGAAACTGTTTTATCAATATCAGCTGTGTATGTATCAGTCATAGACTGAACTACTATAGGATTGATGCCTCCTATATTCTTATTCCCAACTTTTACTAGATGAGTAATTTTTCTCAATTTTTTACCTTTCAATCAGAATCTTGAGATATCTTTAAATGAAATAAATAAAATCAATAATATAAGTATAATAAATCCAAGACCGTGAATGTAAGACTCTATTCTTTCAGGAACCTTTTTTCCCTTTCTAAATATTTCAATAAATAAGAAAGCTAAACGGCCTCCATCAAGTGCAGGGAAAGGAACAAGATTAATGAAAGATAAGGATAAACTTATTGAAGAAGCAAGTGTTACTAAAACAAAAATCTTATTTGTAGTTGTTTCAGATGAAGACACAACATTTCCACTTATTTGCCCTAAACCAATTGGCCCTATTGCTTTAGGTCCATCAAAAATTGGATTTGTAGATCTATTTATAATGCCTATTATTGAAAAATAACTTAGTTTATAGATTGATATGGATTGATTAATTGCTGAAGATATATTTTCGCCAAAAGTTTCTCTATAAACTCTTGAGTTTGATGTGGAGATCAAAATACCCACAGATCCTTCTTTTATCTCATTTGTTATCCCAGCTTCGTTATTGATTTTTCTAGCTTCGATTAATGGAATTCCTTTAAAATCTTCATTTATTACTACAGGAACTCTATCCCCTATTTGATAATCTGAATATTTATTAGATTCAATTAATGATATTGATTTGTCCGAAGTAAAATTAGAAACCTCAAAAAAAGTAAAACTACCTGAATATGGATTTATAGTTCTAGCTTCTGATAGAGGAATATCGATTCCAACTATGTATGAAGGCGGATCCCACCTTGCTTCTATTTTAAATGTTTTAGACTCATCGTTATAAAAATATTTATTATCCTCTCCTGGTTTTTGAAAAACATTAGGGATTCCATTGATTACTTCCCATTCAGAATCTTTTCCAAGATTTTGCGAAACTTCATTCTGAAGATCAGAGACATTATAAATTTTCTTATTATTTATTGAAACGACTTTATCACCTGACTTCAATCCTGCTATTTGAGCTGGTGATCCAGTCATCACATCTTGAATTATCACATCAGAAATATTTTTTTCAAAAATAAAAATATTAACAAGAAACATCATAATAAAAGGCAGTAGAAAATTTATAAATGAACCAGAAAAAATAATTACAAATCTTTCAAAGTAAGATGCGCTACTAAGTGATCCTTTTGAGTTATTCTTTTCTTCTCCAAATAACTTAACGAAGCCTCCAAATGGTATCAGGTTAAGACTCCAATTCATTGTGTAAACTGAAAGTTTATTATCATAAGTATTGATTACCTTTATTGGAATAAATTGATTAATGTTTTCCAAAGGTTTTTGGGTTTCAATATGAGAAATTTTATTATCAGAATTGATTATCACAAATATTTCTTGATTTTTCGAAATTTCAATATTATCTAAATTAAGATTTTCATCAATAGAATATGTTTTAATTTGTGACCAAAATGAAAAAAGTTTAGGTGGAAAACCTATTCCAAATTCTAAAACTCTTACCTTGAAGTATTTTGCGGTTAAATAATGCCCTAGCTCATGAAGTACAACTAGAGGTGTTATTACTAAAGATAGAGTAATTATGCTAATAATTATTTGCATCTATTGAATCTTTTTTAAAATTTTATTATTGAGGATTTCTCTTATTCCAATTATATTATCAAAGGACATTTCTTGGTCAAACTTTTCATTTGATAATGTATCAACCATTAATTCAGGTATAGAAACATAGGATATTTTTTCCTCCAAAAATAAATCAACTAATATTTCATTTACTATTGATAGAGCAGAAACATATAAAGGACCTTTTTTAATATAATTTATTGAAAAGTCATAGCATGGATATTTACCAGGTTTGACCTCACTAAAAGATAGATTGTTCAAATCTGACAATCTCATTTTATTCTCATAATTTAGATCAGGAGATTCAAAACTTAAGGCATGTTGAATAGGTAATTTCATATCAGCTTTAGAGATTTGAGCCTTAATTGAACCATCAGTAAATTCAACCATTGAGTGAACCAAACTTTCTCGGTGAATTAGAACATCTATTTTGTCTATAGGAAAATCAAAAATATAACTAGTTTCGACTATTTCGAATATTTTATTCATCATGGTTGATGAATCTACAGTAATCTTTTCTCCCATTTCCCAATTAGGATGCTTTTTAGCCTGATCAGGTGTGATATTTTTGTATTCGCTAGGATCTAGGTCTCTAAAAGCTCCACCAGAAGCAGTCAAAATAATTTTTGATAATTCTTTATTATCTCCTTCAATACATTGCCATATCGCTGAAGGTTCTGAATCTATTGGGTATATTTTAGAACCATTTTGTTTGGCAATCTCCATCAATAATGGTCCGTATGTTACTATTACTTCTTTGTTAGTCAGTCCTATTTTTTTCCCTGATTTTATTGATTCTAAAATTGGGATATAAGCTTTGGAACCAGATGAAGCAAATAAAATAAAATCAACTTCTTTATCTTGTACTAATTTTATTGAATCTATAAGTTGAGAGTAAGATAATCCAAAATCTTTATTATCTAAATTATCATAATACTTAGGATGATATTCAATAATTTGAGATTTTAATTTTTCTAAATTTTTCCCTGCAGTCAAACCATAAACTTGAAGTTTTTCTTTGTTACTATTACATACTTCTAAAGTTTGTGTTCCAATTGAACCGGTTGAACCAATGATAACAATTTTTTTCATAATAAAAAGAATATCCAAAAAGAGATAGCAAAACTAGGCAAAACAGAATCAAGTCTATCAGAAATGCCTCCATGACCATATAAAAAATTAGAGAAATCTTTAACGCCAATAACTCTTTTTACTTTTGAAACAAATAAATCCCCCAAAATTGAAGCAATTAGTATACCTAAAATTAATAGCACCTTTTTTAATAAATTAGTTTCTAGAACATCATTCATGACAAATAAAATTAAAATTCCCCATATAGCTCCAGCAATAATTGATCCAATGTATCCTTCTAGTGTTTTGTTTGGAGAAATTGCACTAATAAAATCCAGTTTATTTTTCCCAAAGAATTTTCCAACTAAATATCCAAAAATATCAATAACAAATACCTGAGATAATAAATAAAAGAAAATATTTTTCCAATTTTCAAACTGGTTCTCTATAAATAAAACATGCAAAAAGAAAACAAGGTAAGAAAACAAATAGATAAATAAAAGAATTTTTCTTGCATGTATGTTACGTTTTATCTGGAGGAAAATTTCTAGAACAAAAACAATTATCAGAACAAGAACTAGAGGATGAATATTGAAATTTATACCCAAGAATAAAAAATTAATTTCAGATAAATATATAAAACTAAATAAAATAAAAATTATTCCAAAAATAGAAGTGATAAATCTTTTATAAAAATTATTAAGACCCAAAATTTCTTTTCCTTTTTGAAAAATCTATAACTACTCTTTCTAAATCTTTTTCTGAAAAATCAGGCCAAAAGACATCTAAAAAAAATAATTCAGAATAAGCAGATTCCCATAATAAAAAATTTGAAAGTCTCTTCTGTCCTCCAGTTCTAATAATCAGATCTGGATCAGGAAATTTATTCGATGACAAGTAATCAGATAATTTCTTCTCATTAATTTTTTCATCTTCTGATTGAATGATTTTATTGATTGATTTAACTATTTGATTTCTTGATCCATAATTGAAAGCAACCGATAAAAAAAAATCCGTATTTTGTTTCGTAAGTTCTTCTGAGCGCTGAATTTTACTTAAGATTTCCTTAGGCAAATTTTCTTTACTTCCAAGATGAGTTATATTTACTTTATTATCATTAAGTTCTTCTGATTCTTGATCTATAACGCTTGCAGCTAAATTAAGAATAAATTCAATTTCGTTTTTAGATCTATTCCAATTTTCTGTTGAAAAAGCATAGATAGTTAGATATTTTATACCTAGTTTTTTAGCAGCAATTACTATAGGTTTTATATTTTCATACCCTTTGATGTGTCCCTCTGATCTATCCAGTCCTTTTTCTGTAGCCCATCTACCATTACCATCCATTATTATTGCTACATGATTTGGATTTAAATTATTTACTGACATTTATGTAAAAATCTAAACTTGCATAATTTCATTTTCTTTGATCGAAGATTGATCATCAATGACTTTTATAGATTGATCTGTTAATTTTTGTAGTTCAGTTATAGCTCTTCTAGAATCATCCTCAGAGCACGATCCTTCTTTTTCAAGTTTTCTAATATCTTCCTGTACATCTCTTCTAATATTTCTAATAGATACTTTAGACTGCTCTCCTTTTTGTTTGAGCAACTTTACTACATTCTTTCTCGTCTCCTCAGTCATTGGAGGTATATTTACTCTTAGTGTATCTCCTTCAATTTGAGGAGTAATACCTAAGTCAGATGTCTGAATACCCTTAGAAATCATATCCACTGCAGATTTATCCCAAGGCTGAACAATAAGGCTTCTTTGATCACTGACAGAAATTTGAGATAATTGATTCAATGGCATTGAGGAACCATGATAATCAATTTTTATGTTTTCTAGCAAATTTGTAGTTGCTCTGCCTGTACGAATTGACTTAATGTCTGTAACAAAAAATTCACAAGAAGAATTCATTCTTTCTGAACACTGTTTTAAAATATCTGTTAATTCCATAGTTTGATAAAGTAATTTTACTAATATAATATCTAAGTTTTGCTTGGTGTATAGATTTTGCTACCTACTTTTTCACCAGAAATAACCTTAAGTAAGTTATCAGGTTTGAATAAATCAAAAATTACAATTGGTAAGGAGTTATCCATACATAATGTAAGTGCCGTAGAATCAAGTGCGGCTAGCCTTTTACTTAGAGCCTCATGATGAGTTATTTCAGAAATCATTTTTGCAGATTTATTTATTTTAGGATCAGAATCATACATACCATCGACTCCATTTTTAGCCATTATTAGTATATCTGCATTTATTTCAACTGCCCTTAGTGCTGCTGCTGTGTCAGTTGACATAAAGGGGTTCCCTGTACCTCCAGCAAATAGAACAAGCCTTCCTTTTTCTAGATGCCTTATAGCCCTTCTTCTGATATAAGCTTCAGCAACTGATGGTAGATTTAAGGCTGATTGAGTTCGAACTTCAATTTGATTTTTTTCCAATTCGTCTTGAAGAGCAAGAGCATTCATTATAGTTGCAAGCATACCAGCATAGTCAGCGGTAGATCTATCCATACCTCTTTTTTCAAACTCTATACCTCTCCAAAAGTTACCACCACCTGCAACAATTGAGACTTGGGTATTCATTTTTGCAATTTTTTTTATTTCAGTTGCAATTGTCTTGATAACTTCACTATCGAGACCAAATTCAAGATTTCCCTTGAGAGATTCACCACTTAATTTTAAGACAATTCTCTTAGGTTTATTAACTTCCAATTTCAAACCTATGAATCTTCTGAATCACTACATTTTCTCCAACTTTAGCTGATAATTCCTTAACAACTTCGCCGACACTTTTTGAAGCATCTCTAATGTATGCCTGTGATTCAAGTATTTCATCGTCTGAAAACTCACTATTTTCTTCCTTAGAAATAGCTTTTGGATTCATAGCTGCTATCTGCATTGCAATTTCTTTAGCGCACTTAACAAAATCGTCAGTCCGTGCGACAAAATCTGTTTCACATGAAAGTTGAACTAAAGATCCTATTCTACCGCCTGTGTGAATATAAGATTCAATAATGCCGTTTTCAGTAGCTCTACCAGATCTCTTTTCAGCAGAAGCTAAACCTTTGGCATCAAGTATTTCCACAGCCTTTTCGATATTTCCGTCAGATTCTTCAAGAGCTTTTTTTGCATCCATAATTCCAGCACCTGTTGAATCTCTTAATTCCTTAATTTGTTTAGCGGTTATTTCTGCCATTTATATCTCCAAATTATTATTTATTTTTTTTCTTCAGATACATCATTTTCTGTATCAGTAGCATCTTTAGCCTCAGCTTTAGGAGCTTCTGCTTCCTCTTTAGC
>PAOY01000011.1 GCA_002710135.1 Dehalococcoidia bacterium
AAGTTAAAAAATCTTTTGAAAAAGTATGAAGCCCTGTATAGTAAATAGGCTGATCATCTTCTAATAATTCTATTGCTCTATTTATTCTATTTGGCATAATAACTCCATTAATTATTTTAGTTTTAGTTTATCTATGAAAATATAATAGTAAAGCACTAAAAATAAAAGTATGAAAAAAATAAAATTATTAATTTTAGGAATTACTGTCCTAGCATTTAATGGATGTTATGATCCTCCAGCAAGAGAAATGCAAGGATTGGATTATGATTCTTTAGATGAATTAGTTAATACCTCAGATAGAGTATTAATATTAAAAAAATTAGAAAATGAGCTAAATTTTATAGTTGAAGAGGAAGAATATTTAAGTTTTAAGTTTTCAGTAATTGAGAAAATTAAGGGATCTTCAAGCGAGGGGGATGAAATTTTTATTACGTTTCTAAAAAGTGACTTAGATGATTTATTTGTTTTGGATAAAAGATTAAAAAAATTTGATCAAAGTTTTGATGATCAAGAATATTTATTCTTTCTAATTGGAAGAGCTAGAAAAAATATATTCCCAAAAGAGTTGGGAGGTAGTTTATGGTTTAAGAACGGTAATCCTTCAATTTTTGAGTTGAGAAAAGATAGTATAGGCATAATATCTAAAGAGATTTTACTTCAGTCTCAAAATAAAAGTTTCTTAGAAATATTAGAAATGCCAGAAACAAAATTTTTAAGTTTAGTAAGATCATTTAATGAGTAATATTTTCTTTTTACATGGTAGAGTTGGCTATTTAGATGAAGCAATAGTTTTTTTCATTTTGCCTCCATTACTTATTATAATCATAAGCGCATGGAGGAGGGGTACAAAAAGAAAAAACAGAATGAAATCTAAAAGTTCTAGAAAATAGCTTCATTATCGAAAAGATTCTTAATCTTCTCTTCAGAGAAACCAAAATCAATTAATACATTCTTTGTATGTTCTCCTAATAAAGGAGAAGGGGTCCTAATTGAGCTAGGCTTTTCTAAGAACTTAGCTACAACGCCTATGTTATCAACTTCTCCAATTTTTGGATGCTCTGTTTTTATTCTCATATTTCTGTATTTAATTTGTGGGTCTTCCCAAACTTCATTTATATTATTAATAGGTCCGCAGGGAACTCCTGCATTATCTAATATTTCTATCCATTGATTTCTATTTTTTTTCATAAAAGTTTTTTCTAGTTCAGTTTCTAAATCCTTTAAGTTTTTCATTCTATTGGTATTATCAATAAAATTTTTGTTTTCTTGGAGATCATTTCTACCTATTGCTTCACATAATCTTTCCCAATTTCTTTGATTTGGGGCTGCTACATTAAGATAGCCATCTTTTGTTTTCAAAGCTTGATAAGGAGCTGATACTCTATGAGCTGATCCCAATGGCTCTGCTATTTCTTCATTATGAAAATATCCCGTTGATTCCCAAACTGTATATGCTAATGCTGATTCAAGTAGAGAAACTTCAATATATTGACCTTCATTATTTTTCAGTAAATTTATATAAGCTGCTTCTATAGCTGAAAGTGCGTACATTCCAGTATTCAAATCCGCTATAGGAACTCCTACTTTTGCAGGAGGATTATCAGGGTGTCCAGTAATACTCATCAGTCCGCTCATACCTTGTGCAACTAAATCAAATCCGGCTCTTTGAGCATATGGGCCNGTACGACCAAATCCTGAAATAGAACAATAAATTATTTTATCGTTTATTTTTTTTAAATCCTCATAACCCAAGCCTAACTTTTCCATAGTTCCTGTTCTATAATTTTCAATTATTACATCAGATTTTTTAACAAGAGATTTCATAGTTTCTATTCCGTCATCATTCTTAAAGTCGATAACAATAGATTCTTTATTTCTATTTAAATTCATGAATCCAACAGATTCACCATTTTTGAAAGGGCCCCATTTTCTAATATCATCTCCACCATTTGGTTTTTCAATCTTTATTACTCTTGCTCCCATATCAGCCAAAATCATAGAACAGAACGGGCCTGCTAATATTTGACTGCAATCCAAAACAGTCAATCCTTTTAAAATCCCAGAATTTTTTATCATAATCTTTCCTGTTTATACTCTTTCTTTGTTAAAAAAAGACATTTATTAAGAATTTTCATAATTAAGATATAATGAAAACAGAAATTAAAAAATATTAAAAAATATTAAAACTAAATAACTGGAGGTCATTATGAATATGATCATAGCGGTTATCATTAGTGTTTTAGCATCAGGATTGGTTGGTGTAGCATCAGGTTACGTAGCGAGAGCATTTTTTGCAAGTGGAGAGCTACGAAGAACAAAGGATGCTGTAGAAGGGCAACTTAGAAGAGCTGAATCTAGAAGTAGAGAAATATTGGTTGAAGCCAAAGAAAATGCTCTGCAGATCAAAAGTGAAGCTCAGCAAGGTATAAACAATAGTCTTAGAGATATTCAAAGACAGGAAACACAATTAGAAACAAGAGAAGAAAACTTAAGAAAACAAAATAGTGATCTTAAGAGAAAATTTGATGAAGTTGAAAATAANGACAAATCTCTAGAAATNGAAAGAGATAAAGTTAAAAAAATNGATGCTCAACAAGTTGAGGCTTTAGAAAANATTTCTAATTATACNGNTGNANAAGCTAAAGAAATACTAATTGATAANACCAATAAAGATATAGAATTTGAACTAGCTAAATTATACAAAGANGCTGAAANTGAAATGTATAATCAAGCNGATGANAAAGCAAAAGAAATACTTGCTTCTTCNATGCAANGNTTTGCATCNGAAGTNGTTGGNGAATCTTCNGTATCNTCTATNGANCTGCCNAATGAAGAAATGAAAGGNAGAATAATTGGNNGNGAAGGNAGAAANATTAGAGCACTNGAGAATTTTACNGGNGTNGANCTAATNGTNGANGAAGAACCAAAATCAATNTCNATNTCATGNTTTGATCCNATAAGNAAACANACNGCTNTAGTAGCTATNAANTCNTTANTTAANGATGGNAGAATTCATCCNGCNAGAATAGAAGAANTNGTTGATAAAGCTAAAAAAGAGGTTATGAGAGAAGTAAAAAAAGCTGGTCAAAAAGCAGTATTTGATACAAATATCAAAGGTTTGAACGGTGAAATAATTGAACTTATGGGAAGACTTAAATATAGATACTCATATGGTGAGAATGTATTACAACATTCTATAGAAGTTGGTACATTTGCAGGACTTATTGGTGCACAAATTGGATTAGACGAAGAGATATGTAAGACCGCTGGTTTTTTACATGACTTGGGAAAAGCTCTTACTCATGAAATAGAAGGTCCGCATGCTGAAATAGGAGCAGATATTGCTGAGAGAAATAATTTACCACCAATTGTTGTAACTGCAATTAGAGAACATCATGACAGAGAAATGAGTTGTGCAGAAAGTTATGTAGTTGCTGCTGCTGATGCTATTTCTGCGGCTAGACCTGGGGCAAGAAATGATTCTTTGGAAAGATATATTGAAAGATTAACTGCTTTAGAAGATATTGCTCTTGCACACGATGGGGTTCAAAAATGTTATGCAATCCAAGCTGGAAGAGAAGTTAGGGTAATGGTTGACCCTGATACTATTGATGACATTAATGCATCTTCATTAGCAAGAAGTATTTCCGAAGAAGTAAAACAAAAACTTAATTTCCCTGGTCAAATTAAAATAATTGTAATTAGAGAAACAAGAGCTGTTGAAACTACTGGAGATTATAACTAAGGAGTTATTTTGAAAATCCTCATGATAGGAGATGTCGTAGGTAAAGGAGGAAGAAAAACTCTTTCGACTTTACTTCCGGAACTTATTGAAGAGCAAAAAATTAATTTTGTTATAGCTCAAGGAGAAAATTCTGCAGGAGGTTTTGGTATAACAAAAAAAACCTCAAGAGAGTTTTTTGATTGTGGAGTTGATGTTATTACATCTGGTAATCATATTTGGGATAAACCTGATATTTTTGAGGAATTAGACGTGATTGACTCTAAAATATTAAGACCAAATAACTATCCAAAAACCAAACCTGGTACAGGAATCTTCTTTAATAATGAAATAATTGTTATCAATCTCATGGGATCTGTGTGGATGGGAGAAATAGAATCCCCTTTTGATTCCATTTCCTCAATTTTGGATGAACTGCCAAATGTTCCAATTTTTATTGATTTCCATGCTGAGGCTACTTCTGAAAAAGCAGCATTAGCTTGGTATCTAGATGGACGGATATCTGCTTTGGTTGGTACACATACACATGTTCCTACATCTGATAATAAAATCCTACCTAACGGGACAGGATTTGTGTCTGACCTTGGCATGGTAGGGGGGAAAAATAGTATTTTAGGCATGGACAAAGACGCATCAATCAATCGTTTTTTTAATGGAAAAAGAAGCAGAATGAATCCTGTAGAAAAGGGTGATATGGTTTTTAATTCTGTATTAATTGAAATAGACAAATCTAATAAAAAAACTAAATCTATTACTCGTTTAGATAGAGAAATTCATATTTAATGTATGCTGATTTACATATCCATACTAATTATTCAGATGGAATATATTCTCCAAAAGAAATTCTCTCAAGAGCTCACAATGCTAATCTAAAAAAAATTGCAATTACAGATCATGATAATTTTTCAGGAAGTATAGAAGCCAGTAAAATTCTTAAAAAATCAGACTTTTCCCTTGAATTAATTCCTGGTGTAGAATTTTCTTGTTCAGACGGAATTGAAGAGTATCACATTATAGGTTTATTTATTGATTTTGAAAATCATGAGATTAAAAATTTGATTTCAAAAATGCAAATTAAGAGATACGAATCAATAAAAAAAATTCTAAATTTTTTAGAATTAAAAGATATTAATCTTTCATTTGATAATGTGATTTCATACTCAAAAGGATCAATTGGAAGGCCACACATAGCACTAGAACTTTTGAATAAAGGGTATGTGAAATCTGTGAATGAGGCATTTGAAAAATTTCTATCGAACAATCATATTAAAAATATTAAAGAACCTCGTATGGGAGTTTTAGAAGCAATAGAAGCTATAAAAAAATCTAATGGCATTTCAGTTTGGGCACATCCAAATATTAATTCAAGTGATTTTTATGAAAAAATAAATTCATTTAAGGAGTTTGGAATTTCAGGGGTAGAAGTACATTCACCAAGATATGGGTTGAACAGACAAAAAGAATTATTAAAAATTTGTAATGAGTTAAATCTAGTCACTTCAGGAGGAAGTGATTTTCATGGCATGCATGAGGGAATTGAAATAAGCCAATCCAATGCGATTTCTAAATCAGAATTTGATTCAATACTAAAGTTAGCTAAATCTTCATAATTAATGGTAACACTAGTAATTTTCTCTATTATTTTTTATTTTTTAGGATCATTTCCAACAAGTTATCTTATGGGGAAGAAAAAATATAAAATAGATATCTTGGAAATTGGATCAAACCATTCTGGGTTATCTAATATATATAAAATTTCTACTAAAAAAACAATTTTAATTATTTTATTTATCGATGTTGTAATTAAGGGATTTTTGCCAACAATTTTTGTTGTTAATTTTTTTTATGATATGACTCCTGTTTGTATTTTTTTAATTATCGGTCATAATTGGTCATTATTCTTAAGATTTAAGGGGGGAAAAGGATTAACTGTTTCTATTGGATTATTGTCAGGTATAAATTTTCTTCTTTTTATTTCCCTGTTATCCATATTTTTATTTTTTTGGGTTATATTTCGATTTAAAGATAGCTCTTTACCCTGGATGTTTTCATTTGTATTAACCTCATTGATTGTGACTTTTGATAGTTTGTTCTATCATTTTTTCTCTCATTCTATATTCATGCTTTCTAATTACTTAATTATTCTTGTTACTATATTATTGTTATTTAGAAGAATTTTAGGAAACGGAGAATATAATATCTATAACTGGAAAATTATATTCAATAGATTGTTATTTGATAGAGACAAAATATAATGCAAAATTGTTATTATCATAAAAATAAAGAAACTGTACTAACTTGTTCAAGATGTAATAAACCGGTATGCAACGATTGCACAAGTGATTCTTTAGTAGGAATTAAGTGTGTTGACTGTGGGTCTATTGGTAAACCAGACATATTAAATGTTTCTTTTACCAATTTTTTTTCTATTATTTTTTTTAGTCTAATATTTTCAATTATTTGTTCTTTTTTATATTCACTTATTATTGTTCTAATATTAAATATTGACATCTTAGGAAATATTCAGGCTGCTGCCATCATGTTTCTTAAGGTAATTACATTAATACTTCTAGTTTTGTTTGGAGTAGTAAATGCAGAACTTATATTAAAGATTTCTAGAAAAAAAATAAATAAAATGTTTCCAATCATATCTGCATTAACCACAATGTCCTATTGGGTTTTTGTTTATCTGTTTTTTTCTTCAATTTTTATTTCTTATCAAGTTTGGTGGTATCAATTTTTTTATCAACCAGTTGCTATGTTAGGATTAGAATTATCAATATATTTATCATATTCAAGAGTTAAATGAGGATTTATGAAAAGAACGAAAATTGAAAAAATAGAAACAATTTTATGGGATAGATGGCTATTGTTAAAGATTTTCTGTGAGGATGGAACAGTTGGTATAGGTGAAGGAGGAGTTCATGGTTGGCAAAGGCCTACTAAAACCATGATAGAAACAATGGAACCCTATCTTATAGGAAAAGATCCGTCTTTAATTGAACATCATTATCAATGGTTATATAGATCTAGTCATTTTATGGGGTCTATAGTTCAAGGAGCTCTTTCTGCTATAGATATAGCATTATGGGATATCAAAGGAAAAAGACTAGGTGTGCCAATTTATGAGTTATTGTCTGGTAAAACAAGAGATAAAGTTAGGTGTTATATGCATGTTGGAATGTATAATCCGAAATCAAAGTCAAAGCCAGGAACAACTGATGCATTAGTTGAGGACGCTTTGGCAGCTGTCAAAAGAGGATTTACTGCAGTTAGATTTTCTCCTTATGATGAAAACTTTTATATGCATAAATCATTTAGTGAATGGTCAACTGAATCCGTAAAAAATGTTGGTGCAGTAAAGGAAGCTGTTGGAGAAAATATTGATGTTTGTGTTGAGATTCATAGACAAATGAGTCCAGCTGAAGGAATAAGCCTAGGTAAAAAGCTCGAACAATTTTCACCTTTTTTTTATGAAGATCCAATGCTCCCAGACTCACCAAATTTAATGGCAGATATTCAAAATAATTGTAATATTCCAATTGCTACAGGTGAAAGATTTACAAGTATTTATGAATTTCAACAATTACTTGAATCTAAAGCAACAAGTTATATTCGTCCAGATTTATGTCTTGCTTCTGGAATTAGTGGGTGCAAAAAAATTTCTGCTATGGCAGAATCCTACCATATAAAGGTTATACCTCATAACCCTTTATCACCAGTTTCAACTGCGGCCTGTGTCCAGTTAGACGCATCTATTCCAAATTTTGCTTTACAAGAATTTACTGGTGAAGATATGCCTCCAAAAAGTGATTTGATAATGAATCCTATTAAGCTTGATAATGGTTACTTAATTGTTCCTGAAGAGCCTGGCTTAGGAATTACTTTGAACGAGGAAGCCTTAACTTTAGGTGAAAACCCTAAAATACTTGACACTCCAATTGGTTTTGACGGCTCAGTTCAGGATAGATAAAGGCGAATTAATTTTCTAAGTCTTTGATTGATTTAGGTATATTTGCTGATAAATTTTTTGGACCTGATTTGGTTATTAGAATATCATCTTCTACTCTTATGCCTATATCTTTATATTTTGAAGAAATTTTTTGAGCCATATCCCCAAAATACAATCCTGGTTCAATTGTTAAAATCATTCCCTCAGAAAATTTAGTGAAATTCTCCTCTCTATCTCTGTATTTTCCTGAATCATGCACATCAAGTCCTAACCAATGTGATGTTGAATGCATATAGAAGGGGGTATAAAGTCTTTCTTCAATAATTTGGTCGACAGATTCACTTAATATCTTAAGATTCTTTAGTCCTTCAATAAGTATTGTGAGGGCTTTTATATGAGGATCATTAATGTTATTTCCTACTTTACATTCATCAATTGCCTTGATATTGGCTTCTAAAACTATTTCATAAATATCTTTTTGTTCTCCTGTAAATTTTCCGTTTACTGGCCATGTTCTTGTAATATCTGCTGAATAGTAATCCCATTCTGATCCTGCATCTATTAGTAAAAGCGATTCTTTTTCTATTTTTTTATCATTTTGAATATAATGTAATATGCATGAATTTTTTCCGGAGGCAACTATGGATGGATATCCATTTCTTTTTGCTCCTCTTAATCTAAATTCCTTCTCCATTATTTCTTGAACTTCGTACTCATAAACTCCAGGTTTTGAAAAATTAATTGCTTCAATGAATCCTTTTTCTGTTATGTTTATAGCTTCTTGCAATAATTTTATTTCATTATCGCTTTTGATTAATCTCATTGAATCGATAAGTACTATAGGATCTATAATTTGAGGATTGGGCTTCCCTATTCTTGATTTTGTTCTTCTGAAATTGTTTATACCTTTTAATATCAGGTCATCTATTTTTTTTGAAGAACCAAGATCGTAATATATTTTTTCTGAACTTAGTATTAATTCAGATAGCTTATCTACCTGACTAGTATTGTATGCTTCATCAGCTAAATAAAAAGATTGAGCTTTATCTGCTCCGATTCTATATCCAGTCCAAACTTCTTCTTCCTCTTTTTTTTTCCTGAACAAATAAAATATATTTTTCAGAATCTTTTTTTTGTAAAATCATTGTTGATTCGGGTTCTTCGATTCCAGTAAAATACCAAAAGTTTGAATCTTGTCTGAACTCATAATTTACATCATTATTTCTTGTTTTTTCAGACTCACCATTAATTATAAGAATTGAATCAGAATCCATGCTAGAAAATAATTTTTTCCTTCTATTTTTATATTCTTTTTGAGAAATTTTATTCATAATTTAAAGTAATTTTCCTTGTACCATTTTAGTTCATTTATACTCTCTCTAATATCATCCAATGCTAAATGAGTATTCTTTTTTTCAGGAGCACTTTTATCAGGTTTATACCACCTTTTTATAACTTCCTTAAATGACGATACATCTATCATCCTATAATTTAAGTAATTATCTAACTTAGGCATTTCTTTATGTATATATTTACGATCAATATGGATAGAATTACCACATAAAATCCCTTTATTTTCATCAACCCAACTAGATATAAAATCTACATTGATTTCATCAGCTTCTGAAATACTTATTTTTGATTTCTTGACTTTATCGAGCAGGCCTGATTCGCTATGGACCTTCAGTGGCCAATCTTCAATTATTTCTAATTCTTTTTCTGATCGATTTATTACTATATTGGGTCCTTCTTCTAGTATGTCTAAATCCTTATTAGTAACTATACAGGCTGTTTCTATTATCAGCTGATCATCTGATAATCCTGTGAATTCTAAATCCATCCAAATTAAGTTATCTTTTTTTGCCATTTTAGTAAAATGTAAATATTATTTATAATTTTATCAAAAATGTTCAAAACATATACCATTCCTATATCTCAGAAAAAGTCTTCAAATTTGTATGATTTATGGATAAAAAATGGTTTTGAAAATGAAAAAAACATAGATATTAACAAAAGTTTATTATCTGGATCAGAAGTTCAATCAAACCTAATAAAGCTGTATTTATATGAAAATAAAGATCACATCTTAAGCAGTGCTGTAATTGTGATGAATATTCAAAATCCATCTATAGCTGCTATAGGAGAAGTTTGCACTTCGTTAAATTCTAGAGGAAAAGGGTTAGCTAATTCTTTATGTGAAAAAATTATTGAAGACTATTTTTCAAATGATCAAAACAATGCCATATTTCTTGGAACAGTTAATCCCATAGCTGAAAAAATTTACAAATCTCTTGGATGGAAAAATATTGATAATTCGCTTGTAATGTTTAACTCAAAAAATCAGGATGATTTTGAATCGTTTTTGAATAAATATAATAAAAATGAACTTAGAAAAAATATTTCGGAAGGTAATAGTAATTTTAGGCTTTCAATAATTCCTTTTGTTTTATCTATAAGATCAAATAATCAGATAGATTTAAATTCAAAAATTAACTTAATAAACAAAACCTCTAGTTGTTTGGGGTTATTTAATAAATATGAATCACTTCAGTTTAGGCAGGGCAAATGGTTCTCATTATCAGATGATGAAAATAGGATTTTTTCTATAGTTTCATATTTAGAAGAGAATAATAAAAGCTTTAGGATAGATGGATTGTTCAATAAATTCTATTATGATGATTCAAAAAAGTTAATTAAATTTCTAGTCAATAAATTAGTCAATCAAAAAGCGAATAAGATTTATGCCGAAATTTATAAAAAAGATGAATTAAAGCTTCAATTATTTCATGAATTAGGCTTTACTGAGGAAAATAATATTAAAAAGAAAATTGACGAAGAAAATTTAGACTTCAAGAAATTTTTATTGTAATTTCATGTTAAATTTTTCTTCTAGTATTATTTTGTAAAATTTTTTTTCAGTATTTTGAGCGATTTTATATTTTTTATATACTGATTTTTTTTCATCAATTAAAATTCTTGCGATTCCCTCTCTATACTTTTTGGCGATCCTAAGTAATTCTGGATCAACCTTTTTTTTAGAATAAATCACAGGAATTTCATTGTGCAACTTTAGTGATATACCTTGAGAAATTAATAATTTTAGAATTGCTTTTGATTCGTTATTTGTGAACATAATTTATGTTGTATACCAAAAAAGTATACAATTCAAGCTGAATACTTTGTATTTTTATTAAAAGGGAACATATTATTTCTTATGTTTTTATATTCAAAAAAAGAAAGATCTGAGGTTGTTACACCCGGAGTATTTACTAAAATTATCTTAGCAGCAATTGGTTGATAAGCTGGCCTTGGTGAGCTAACACCTTTGGCTACTACTATTTTATAATTTTCTGGCTTTATACCAATTGAATACATTTGTTCCCTAGCTGTATTTCCACTTCTTTTTGAGGTAATTAAAATAGTTATTCCTTCATCAGTTTCAAATTTAACTCTTTTTCCATCATCAAAAAATCTGAAACCTCCATGATTTGGTCTATGCTCTTCATACTTACCATCATCAATTTTTATTACAGTTCCTTGAAATTCAATTGGTTCTCCATGCATTTCATCAATTTTCCCTCCAACTTTAATAGAAATATTTGCCCCTTCACCTGCTGAAACACATTGATTTACTACTTCGGGGTCACAAATGCTTTGTAAATAATCATTAATTTTTAATTCTTTTGCTCTTTTTAGTATGTGCGTAGAATCTGCAGTTGATCCTCCTCCAATATTATCTCCAACATCCATAAGCACTACAGGCCCTAAGTGAGAGTACTCACTTTCCTTAGTTTCTTCTAAGGGTCGTCCATCATTTGGAACATGATTTTCTATTCCTTTAGGCTTTGGCCCTACATATATTTCTTTGGCAATTTTCAGTGACTCATCTATGCTCGGTACAGGTTTGTTTAATTCCTCTCTTTTTTGCCATGCTTTTTTTGCTAATTTTTTTGAAATTTTTTCTGCTAATTTTTTATTATTATTAGTTATAGTGATCCATGACATTCCCATTTCAATAACATCTGCGTAGGGATATCCTTCAGAAATTGAAGTATCTAAAACATCTTCAATCAGGTTTGCTTCTACGCAATCATCTACAAGACTCTTCATGGGCTCTTGACCTGTAAACTGCTTAACAATATTTACCAATAGTGGTGGAGTTTCTATAAATTGAGTTGGGACTATTTCTTTTTTTATTGATTTGACAATTAATTCTGCACATTTAAACCCTCTTTGTTTGCCATCAAGATGAGGGCAGGTTCTCCAAACTATACAAACATTTGTATTTTCAACTGTATCTTTTGAAATATTAGCATGCATATCGAATGTAATACCAACAGGGACTTCATTTCCAACAATTTCTCTTACTTTTTTAGTGAAGTCAGCATCCATATCAGGAAATTCTTCTGAAACGGCTGCTCCATGATTTGCTATAAGTACACCATCCCAAGGGCCTTGATCTTTTAGCATATCAAGCATTTCATTTGAAAGCCTTTTATATGCATCTTTTGTAATTATCCCAATCGGTCCCGTATTGGCATACATAAGTGGGACTAGTTCAAAATTATATTTTTTAGATGCCTCAATATATCCAGATATTGTATAGTTTGAATTTTCAAAGTGTTTTATTATTTCACTTTTTCTTTTTATTTCTTTTTTTTCAAATTCTTCATAGGTTGCAGGGATTTTTGAAAAAGTATTTGTTTCATGGGAAATACCAAGTGTTGCTATTCTCATAAGCTTATGAACCTTCTTTATAATGTATTTAAATGCTTAAAATAATTATGTTCAAAGAAAAAAAAATTTCAATTGATATACATGGTTTTAGAGCTTTAGAAGCTAAAAATGCTGTAGAAGACCATATTTTAGAATGTGTGAATCAGAACTATTCTCAGGTCAGGATTGTTCATGGCCATGGATCAGGAGTGCTAAAAAGAATAACTGAAGAAGTTCTATCTAGTTCAGAGTATGTAGATGATTTCTATCCTGACCATACATTTGGAGTGACGATTGGTAAATTAAGATATTAAGACTTGATAATAATTGCAACTATTGCACCTATTGCAAACCAAAGTGTCCATCTGAACCACCAAAATTTATATAATTCCCTAAACTTTTCCATGTTTTAATCCTTTTGTCTTGTTTATAAGGTCATCTAAAGCTTTTTCCATCTCTTTCTCAAGTTCTTTTACTACATTCTCAACTGATGTGATTTCTTTTATTCTACCTATTCCTTGACCAGAGCCCCATATATCTTTCCAGACTTTGGGTTTTTCAGGATTACTAAAACTCATTTGATCTTTAGTTCCTTCATCCAAAGAATCTGGATCTAATCCAGAATTCTTAATAGATTCTCTAAGATAATTACCATTAATACCTGAAAAGAATGAAGTATAAACAATATCTTTTGCTGTGCTATCAAGAATCATTTTTTTATACATTTCATTTGCATTAGCTTCTCTTGTTGGAATAAACCTAGATCCCATATAAGCAAGATCTGCACCAAGAGCTAATGCAGATGCTACCGAATAACCATCAGATATAGCTCCTGATAGAAGAATTGTTCCACTAAACCACTCTTTGACTTCTCTGAGAAGTGCAAATGGAGATAAATTACCCGCATGGCCTCCTGCTCCAGTACAGACTAAAATTAGTCCATCAACTCCTAAATCAGTAGCTTTTTTTGCATGCTTTACACTAATTACATCATGATAAACGATACCGCCATAACTATGAGCTGCTTCGATTATTTCATCTGGAGGCCTTAAACTCGTAATAATTATAGGAACTTTATGATCAACGCAGGTTTCCATATCTGAAATTAATCTTTTGTTTGATTTATGACATATTTGATTTACTGCAAATGGAGCAACTAACTTTTCAGGATTTTTAAGCTTATATTCATTCAAGTCTTCTTTAATTTGAATTATCCAGTCGTTTAAGCTTTCGGGGGCTCTTGCATTGAGAGCTGGAAATGAGCCAATAATTCCAGACTTGCACTGAGCTGAAACTAGCTTTGGGTTAGAAATGGTGAACATAGGAGAAGCTACTATGGGTAGCCTTAAATTGAATCCATTTATTTTATACATAATATTAGAATAATATATTTGATTATGTTAATGATATTCGACTTAGTGATTTTCTACACGAATTCTTCACAAAAGTACTATAAAATCTAATAAATATAATATTTTTTGGAGATTATAGTGCAAAATTCTAATGATATTGACAAACTGATTTCAGATTCTGAAAGAAGATTCAGTAATAAATTTATCTATGCTTCTAGCCTGATCGTAGGGCTAATAATTGTTTTAATTTCTGTTTTTTATTTTTTTAATTCAGAAGAAGGAGCACAAGTTATTAGTTTTGAAGAATATAAACTTCAAAAAGGTGGTATAGCAAATACTCTGATTGCTTCAGGAAGTACTCAAATTGATAAAAAAATCTCTTTATCATTCGGTACAAGCGGAAAATTAAGTCAAATCTATGTAGAAGATGGAGATTTTGTTACTAAAGGACAGCTTTTAGCAAAGCTTGATTCTAAAGATTTATTAAATGCTCTTGAAAGGCAAGAATTACAGCTAAAGAAATTGCTAGATTATCCTTCAGATGAAGATTTGAAAAACGCAGAATATATTGTAAATCAATCAGAAAAATCTTTGAATGATCTATTAAATTATCCAAGTGAAGAACAATTAAGA
>PAOY01000012.1 GCA_002710135.1 Dehalococcoidia bacterium
TTTTGGTGCCGAAGGTGGGAGTCGAACCCACACGGGTTTCCCCAGCCGATTTTGAGTCGACCGCGTCTGCCATTCCGCCACTTCGGCTTTATTTATGCACTATTAAATACTATCAAAATATTAATAAATATAATCTGAAAGAAATTCTAAGTAATGACAATTTAAATATTTATAAAGTCTTCATATAATCTTCATATTTCATTTATATGATTAACATATGGACAATTTAGAGTTTTACGAAATAAATTGAAAAAACGGAGAATTGAATGAAAAAAATATTTTATAACGAAAGTAATAAATTGCGTAAAGAAATTTATGTATTAATGTTGTCTGTAACCCTTTTCATAGGAGCAATTGTCTTTACAGAAAATTACATAAGCGCAGAACAGCCACAAAAATATGAGAAGCCTACAGAAGCTGAAATAAAGCAACGGTTAGATAGTGCAGTAGAAGCAGGTAAGTTAACTCAAGAAGAAGCAGATGAAAAACTTCAAGCAATACTTTCAGGAGAGATGAAGAAAAGAAAAACTTCAAAAAGTAATCAAACTCAAATTAGATTATAATTTTCCCCCAAAGATAAGAGGGCATTTCAATAATCAAAAAATAACGTTGTTATTTTCTGAAATTTCTAAAGCAACTAGAATAATTGATTTGCCCTCTTAAAAGATAATTAATAGAATTAAATTTATGACAGAAAAAATACTAATTTGCGATGACGACCCTATAATAACAGAATCTTTATCTGAATATTTATTAGCTATGGATTATCAAGTGTTTACTGTTAATGATGGGGAACAGGCTATCAAACAATTTGAAGAATTTAATCCTGATTTGGTTTTACTAGACATTATGATGCCTAATCTAAATGGCCTTCAAGTTACAAAAATTATTAGAGAAAAATCACAAGTTCCAATTATTTTTTTAACTGCAAAAGTTTCTGTTGATGAAAAAATTTTGGGATTTGAATTAGGTGCAGATGATTATATAACTAAACCATTTAGCACTAGAGAATTATTACTAAGAATACAAGCTGTTCTAAAAAGAAATAATATTTCTAAAGTTGATAATGATCAGGTTTTAGAAGAAGGCAATCTAAGTATTTTTTCATTGAAAAGAGAAGTTAAGATAAACGCTATTAGTATTGATCTTACTAAAACAGAATTTGATTTTCTTGAATGCTTTATTATAAATTTTGAAAATGTACTAAGTCGTGATCAATTATTAGAATATACCAAATATGATTACCTAGATTCTGATGATAGAGTCGTTGATGTTCATATAAAAAATCTAAGAAAAAAACTAGAAGATAATTATTCTGAGATAAAAATAATAACTGTTAGAGGAATGGGGTATAGAGCTTCAAAATAAAAATGTTCAAATTTAAATTACAAACTCAAATTACAATTTCTTTTTTACTAATTATTTCTTTAAGCTTTATATTTAGTTATGTTGCAACTGACACTATTTGGCAAAGAAATATTCAAGAAAGGAATGAAGAATATAGGTCAAAAGTATCAAAGTCTATTTCTGATTCTTTAGCAACTTACTATCAATCTTGGGGATCATTTGAGCAAGGGTTTGAAAATGTTTTAGTTAGAGAAATGACCAATTTAGATTTAGACCCTAATGAAGATTCAATTGGAGTTGTAGATGAAAACTATGAATGGATTATTGCTAGTCCAAATGCAATTAAAATAAATTCAATGAATCTTCAGCAAATGATTTCTGATGAAAAATATATTATTTCTTCAATTGATGTTAATTTTTCTAACAAAGCTTTTGATAGTCCAACTGATTTTGCTAGGCAAATTAGAAGAGTGCAAGAAAGTTACAGGTTAGGACTTTTATCAAGAGAGGATGTAGAAAAAAGCATTTCTCTTCTTAGGCAATATAATAATAATTTTGCAATTCAAGTTGCTGATTCAGATCTATCTAACAATATAAAAACAGTTGGGTATTTAGTTTTTGTGAATAAAGAAATCAATCTAATTGAGGCTTACGAAAATCTTATAATAATATCTTTTTTTGGAATATTTTTGCTTAGTGTTGTAGTTGCATATTTTATATCTCTTCAAATAGCTTCACCTGTAAAAAAACTAACATTTGCAACTAATAAAGTATCAAAAGGTGTTTTTGAGCCAATTCAAGATATTAATTCTGGGTATGAACTTTCTGATTTGACTAATTCTTTCAACCTGATGGTAAATAAAATGAAACAAATTCAAACCCAAAGAGAACAATTATTTTCTGATATATCTCATGAACTAAGAAATCCACTAACAGTCCTAAGGGTGAATATTGAAGGCATTTTAGAAAAAAAAATTCAACTTAACGACAAAAAATTACACCAAATAAATGATCAAATAATTTTACTGTCAAAACTTATAGATGATCTTAGTTTAATCGCAAATGCTGAATCTGGAGAATTGAAACTGAATCTTGAACTTCTGGATATTAATAATGTATTGCAAGAGACCTTCAATGTTTTTGAAGATTCTGCTAAAGAATTAAATATCAAATTTGAAAAAATATTCCAAAATCCAATAAAAGTTACGGCAGACCCTTTTAGAATAAGGCAAGTTTTTTCAAATATTTTTTCGAATGCTTTGAAGTACTTAAAACCTGACAATAAATTAGAAATAAATTTCGATGAAGATGATAATAACTTTTATATTAAATTTTTAGATAATGGTCCAGGTATTCCTAAAGAAAAATTAGAATTCATTTTTGATAGATTTTATAAAGTTGACGAAAATAGGGATAGAAATCTATCTGGTTCAGGCTTAGGTCTAGCCATAACTAAGCAACTTTGTTTAGCTCATAATTGGGACATATTAGTAAAAAGCAAAATTTCTGAAGGTACAGAATTTATTATTATTATTCCAAAAGACTAAGATCTTATATATATAACAAAACCTTTTATACGGATTGATTTTATAAACAATTATTTATATTTTTATTTTTATGGACTATGAAAAATATGTTATTTTGGATCTTGAAACTACTGGATTAGATCCCGTAACCGACAAAATAATAAAACTTACAACAATATCATTTAAAGATGAAACATTTTCTGAATCAGAAACAAAGAGTAGATACTTTAATCCAAAAATCAAAATATCTGATGAATCTACTAAAATTCATGGAATAACTAACTCAGAACTAGAAGCTTATGAAGAGTTTAAGTTTTACGCAAAATCTATTTCAAAATATTTTGAAAATTCTCATATTATAGGTTTTGGTATTTTTGATTTTCATATTCCAGTTCTAATGAGTGAATTCATTAGGTCAGGAATTAAGTTTGATATTACAAAAATAAATATAATTGATCTGAAAGTATTATATGAAAAACTTAGACCTAGAAATTTACAAAATGCTTTGAGAGAATTTTGTTCAACTGATATAGATGTTTTTGATAGGAAAACTGATGAAAAATCTGAAGCAATCTTAGAGCTTTTTTTATCTCAACAAACAGAAATTTCAGAAAAGAAAATTAACCTTGAGTCTATTTTAAGTTTTTCAAATAATTCTATTGATAAAGATGGATTTATTGGTTCTTCTGATTCTAATGAAATTTTTTTTACTAAAGGTAAGTATCAAAACAAAAGCATTAAATCAGTAATTAAAGATAACCCCGATTATATTAAGTGGTTGTTAGAAAATGAAAATATTTCACCAATTATAAAAATGATAATTATCAATGAAAAATGAAAAAATAGTTTTTTACGATCATAACTGCGGTATATGTACTTGTTTTTCACATTGGGTACAAAAAAGAACTAATTATTGGAATTTTTTCCCAAATGATATAGATACAGTAAGATCAAAAAAAATAAATATAAATGAAGAAACCTTAAGTTCTAAAATAGTATGTATTGATGAGTCAAATTTTTATGGAGCAATTGCTATTTTGAAGATTTACTCTAAGTGTGGAGGACTATATGGATTTTTAGGTAAATTTCTTATTTTGCTTAAACCTTTATACTTCTTGTACTCATTAGGCTATTTTTTATTTTCAAAAAATCGATCTAAGTTCTCGTTTTTAATAAAGTATATAGACTGTTAGATATTTCTTATGTCAGAATTTTTTAAGTAAATAAAAAAGTTTACAAGAATTAAGAAAGCCGCAGATATCATCACGGCAATACTTGACGATAATAGCTGTGCTAAAAATCCTAAAAAGAGAGCCCCTGCTGACATTAAGCTAAAGGTTATAGTATGAATTCCCATGACCCTACCTCTAAGATTTTCAGGTACATTGAGTTGTAATAGAGACATTGATCCAACCATAAAAATAGAATTTAAAAGACCAGTAATGATTATCAATATTGATGAAATTATTAAATTATAAGAAATCCAGGGGTTCTGATAAATATTTTCCTCAAAAATGAAATTATTTGATAATCCGAATAAAAAAAGGAATATAACACTTAGTACATTAGAAGCTAGAACTAATTTTCCAAGCTTAATTTTCTGCCTTAATCTAGCTGTTACCGCAGTCCCTGTTAATGCTCCAATTCCTCCTGCGCTTGCTAATAGTCCTAACATTTGTGCTGATAAATCTCCGTGAATTGTATCCTTGTATATGTTAGAAAATGAAGGGAGTAGTTGCAAGTAAGACATCCCAAGCCCGCTCGTAATGTATGTAGATAGTATTAATACTTTGAATAATTTATTTTTTGCTATGAAATTGATACCTTCTAATGTATCTTTTATCACAGATTTTTTCTCAACTTTTATTTTTTCAATTTTATTAGGTTTTATAAATATCATTACTAAGCCCATAACAAAAAAACCTGTAGCGCTAATAAAAAAAACAGAGTGAGTTCCAAGGTAAGCTATAATGAATCCACCTGAAGCTGGGGCAAGAATTCTTAATCCTTGCCATAACATTGCATTAAGCGCTACTGCACTCATCATCTGTGATTTTTTATCAATAAATTGAGGGAATATAGATGATCTTACTGGCCAATCAAAACCACTAATTAATCCCATTATTGTAGAAAAGATAACAACTAATAACACAGTTTCATAATTTAATGCATCAATTATTGCTAGCAATAATAATGAAATAGTCATTGCAAAAGAAGTTATAATCATAAGTATTCTTTTATCTATTCTGTCTGCTACTACTCCACCCAAAAAATTAATTAAAATCGTACCAATTCCAAATACAGCTGCCGCTAATCCAAGTAGCAATTCTGATCCACTGAGGTCAAAAACTAATTTACCTGCAGTCAAAGTTAATAGTTGAGTAGCTCCAACAGATGCTATTGATGCAGTCCAAAATAGTCTATATTTTTTTGCTTTTAATGCTGTAAGCGTTCCAGAATCTTTATTAGTTATTTTATTTTCCAATCCCCACCAAATATCTTGGTAGTTTGCTCAACTAAAGATTTAGATCCAAAAATAATATTTGTTTTACCTTTTTTACTGAGACTTTCTGCATATCCTGCATTTGATTCTGAAGAAAGTGATTCAATTGCTATTGTTTCCCAAGGATTAAGGTCAACTTCTATGAATAGATCAATTGAACCATCAAATACTAAACTATATCCAAAACAATCTGAGAACCCTCTAGAATCCCAAACTTTTTTATCTAAGGTATGCAACTGATCTATCATATCTTCTTTAATAAATCTTTGAGCAGATCCATAAGAAATCATAGCTTTTGAAAAATCGTCACATTTAGATGCTTCAACCATATTCCCATTTTTAAAGCATCCATGGCCACTTATTGAAATAAACCTTTCTTCAAATTTAGGCAATTCGATACAACCCATTATAGGTTTTTGATTTTGAGTAAGTCCTATTATAGTTCCAAATAAAGGAATTCCTTTAGAAAAAGAAGTTGTTCCATCTATAGGGTCTACAAACCAACAAAACTCCTTATTGTTTTGTCTTCCTAAAACCTCTTCTGTAACTATATCTGCTTCAGTATTTTTTAATATATTAAATATTTCTTTTTCTACTTTTAGATCATATTCAGTAAGCAATGATCCATCAGTTTTTAGGCTACTTGAAGAGGAATCAATTTTTTTAGTTATTTCTCTAGATATATCTAATGCTTCAATTGCGTATGTTAAAAAAGAATCAAATGGTTTTTCTAATTTTAAAATAATATCTTTCATGGAGATTTTTCTTTATACATGTAAATGTTATCAAAAATTAGATTTTTGGAGCGGAAGACGAGATTCGAACTCGCGACCTTCTCGTTGGCAACGAGATGCTCTAGCCACTGAGCTACTTCCGCATAGTATTAGAATATCTTAAATTTTAATTTATTTATATTTTTTATTTTCTTTTTTTTGAGATATAAAATAATATCATTTGAAAAAAAGTATATTTTCTTGTCTATAAGTAAAAATATTTTTTTTTTTATCCTATAATTGCTTTTATGAAAAAAATTAAATTTATGGACACCTCCTTTCGTGATGGATTTCAATCATGTTATGGAGCAAGAGTTAAAACAGAAGATTTTATCCCTATTCTAAAAGCTGCTGTAGAGGCAGGTAATGATAATTTTGAAATAGGGGGAGGAGCTAGATTTCAATCCCTTTATTTTTACTGTCAAGAAGATGCTTTTGATATGATGGATAAGTCAAGAGAAGTTGTAGGTAAAGATATTAACTTACAAACTTTAGCTAGAGGAGTTAATGTAGTTGGTCTAGAATCTCAATCTAGAGATATTGTAGATCTTCATGCTAAATTATTTAAGAAACACGGAATAACCACTATAAGAAATTTTGACGCTTTAATGGATATAAGAAATCTTTCTTATTCAGGTGAATGTATAACTAATGCAGGATTAAATCACCAAATAGTTATAGCTTTGATGGGGTTGCCCCCTAGCTTAAATGAAAAATATTATCATTCTGCTGATTTTTATACTGATAAAATAAAGGAAATACTCAAGGCCGATATACCATTTAATAGTATTGCTTTTAAAGATGCATCTGGAACTACGCCCCCATCAATTGTTTTTGAATCTATAAAAAATGCAAGAAAATTATTACCTGAAAATACGATAATTCAATTTCATACCCATGACACAGCTGGAATGGCTGTCTCTTGCAATATGGCAGCAATTGAAGCTGGCGCTGATATAATCGATCTTGCAATGTCACCTGTTAGTGGAGGAACNTCGCAAGCAGACATTTTAACTATGTGGCAAGCTCTGAGAGGGACTGAATATACTTTGGACATTGATGAGGAAAAAATATTAGAAGTTGAAAAAATGTTTATTGATCAAATGGATAAATATTATCTACCTCCCGAAGCTATAACAGTAAATCCAGTTATTCCTTTTTCTCCTATGCCAGGAGGCGCATTGACAGCTAACACTCAAATGATGAGAGATAATGGATCTTTGAATCTTTTTGGTAAGGTAATTGAAAATATGCGAGAAGTAGTTGAAATGGGTGGATTTGGAACCTCTGTAACTCCTGTATCTCAATTTTATTTTCAGCAAGCTTTTACAAATACTGTCCAAGAAAAATGGTCAACTATTTCTGAAAGTTATGGAAAAATGATCCTTGGATATTTTGGAAATACACCGACTGACCCTGATCCAGAAATAATGAAAATTGCATCAAAACAATTAAGTTTAAAACCTACTAAGGAAGATGTTCATGACCTTAATGATGATAATCCTAATCTAGGTATTGAACATAATAAAAAATTACTTGAAGATAAAGGCTTAGAAACATCAGAAGAAAATATATTTATTTCTGCTACTTGTGGTGAGAAAGGCATATCCTACCTCGAAGGAAATGCCGAATTAGGTGTTCGATATAAAACAGATGAATCTGAAGCTAAATCGAATAAATCTAATAATTCTAACTCAACGACTGAAGATGTTACAAAAGTTACAGTAAATGGAAAAGAATACGAAGTAATTATTCAAGAGTCTTAGTTTTTTATTTTGTAAATTTTTATATATGAACTCGATTTTTTCAAAGATTATAAATAAAGAAATACCAAGTGATATTCGGTATGAAGATGATCTATGTATAGTAATTGATGACATCAATCCTAAAGCTGAAGTTCATTTATTAATAATACCCAAAAAAAATATAAAAAATATTAATTCTGCCAATCAAGAAGATCAAATGATACTAGGGCACTTGCTATTAGTATGTAAAAAATTAGCAAAAGATTTAAAGATTGCTGATAGTGGATATCAAATACTTACCAATGTTGGAGAAGGGGGAGGGCAAACAGTTATGCATCTTCACTTCCATTTACTTAGTGGTAACGCTGTGACATTGTAATTTTTTTTTCTATAATTAGAATAGAATAAAAAATAAGGAGAAATCATGTCATTATCAGAAGGCTCAAAGGTTCCAGATTTTAATCTAATCGATCAAAATGGAGAAAAGATTAATCTTAGCTCTTTGTCAGGGAAACCTGCGGTATTATATTTCTATCCTAAAGATGAAACTCCTGGATGTACTGTAGAGGCATGCGAATTTAGAGATATATATGGTGAATTTTCTAAACTTGATTGTAATATTTACGGTATTAGTCCCGATGATGCAAATTCTCATCAAAAATTTATTGATAACCATTCACTTCCTTTTACCCTTCTTTGCGATCCTGATAAAAAAATGATTCAGGATTATGGAGTATGGGGAGAAAAGAATATGTATGGCAAGAAGAGCATGGGTATCATTAGGTCTACATTCCTTATAGATAAGGATGGTGTTTTATTAAAACAATGGAAAAATGTTAAGGCTAAAGGGCATGCTGAAAAAGTAAAAGAAGCTCTTCAAAATTCATAAATACTATTTCTTGTATATTTGAACTCTGTGCCTACAGGCATCAGCTATGAAGATTAAATCTTGATTTGTATCGATTCCTGTAGGTTTCCAAAATCTTTTTTCTTCTTCAAATAATCCTGCATTTTCTCTCCAACTAGATTGTTCTGGATTGACTTCTAAAAATTCTTTACACCATTTAGAAAGTGTTGCATCTCCAAATAATTCCGAAAGAAAATTTTGATTATCATCAAATATTAAGACGCTATTATCTCCCCAGTTTGAAACAAATAAATATCCTCTATCATCCACATGAACTGAGGACGGCCTATTAATTTTTTTATCTTTGAAAGAGTTTATAGTCTTAATAAATTCACCGTTTTTGTGAAATTTTTGAACTCTATTATTTCTCCAATCTGCAATATAAATATTTTCTTCATTGTCTAAAGATATCCCCCATGGATAATTGAATTCTCCTTCTTTTGTGCCAAAAGATCCAAAGCTAGATATGAATTTTCCATCTTCATCAAATTTTTTTATTTTTGAATTAATATGATCAACAATGTAGATGTGATTATCTTTGTTGAAAGCTATGCCAGAAGGTCTATTGATTTGATTTTCGTCACTTCCAAATTCTCCCCAGCTTTTTTTGAAATTCCCATTTAAATCAAACACCGTAATTCTGTTTAGGTGTTCATCACTAAGAAATATTTGGTTTTTATGATCTATTGCAATAGAAGTTGGCAGTATTGATTTTCCATTTTCTTCGCCCCAATTAGCAAATTCAAATTTATGCTCAGAATCCAAAGAAACTGCACTTATCCTGTTGTTCTTATTACTTCCGTTTGAACGACTTAGGACATATAGTATTTCATTATGAAATTTTAACTCTATTGGATTCATAAATCCTCTTCCTTCAAAAGAAGCAATTCCAATAGTATGACTATAGTTTATTCTAGAAGAAAGCATAATTATTTAATCAAACTAAGTTTAGAAAATTTTTCATTTAATATTTTTTCAGAATCAACATCTAATATATCTTCTAGAATTGTTGAGTATAATTGTCTGAAATCAGTATTGTAATGTATATCACCTTCAAGTTGAGCTGATGGTTCTAAGTTAGGGTACTCTCCGTAAAGACCACCTTTTACTGAGTTTCCTAGAAGAAATGCAACCCCTCCAGATCCATGATCTGTTCCAGTTCCATTATCAGCAATTCTTCTCCCAAACTCTGAAAAAATCCAAATGACGGTATCGTCTTCAAGATTTTGCTGCTTCAAGTCTTTTTGAAAGCAATCTATAGCTATTGATAGTTGTTGCCATAATAATGAATGGTTTTTTAATTCATCAGTATGTGTGTCAAAACTGCCGTGCTGAGCATAAAAAATTCTAGAACCAAGTTTTGCACTTGCTACTTGGGCTATCCCTTTTAAGGATTGAGCAATTGGATTGTCTTCAGGATATTCAACATCAGATTGATAGGATTTTGGAGCTTCACTCAACAAATCAGCTCCATCTAATGCTCCTCTACCTGTTTCCAAAAGTCTTAATGATGGTATCCCATCAAGATTCATAGGCTGATATATCCTATCAACAGTATCTAGTAAAACATCCCTGTTTTTTGATCCTGAAACACCTGTAAAAAGTCCGTAAGATTCAAGCGCTCCTACAGAAGCTACAGAAACTCCAGGACATGCCAAAGCTCTTGGTAATCCTTTCCCAAAATTGACTGCAGTCACTGGGTTTTTATTTTCAGGATCCAAATTTTGAACAGTCTTTCCTAGCCATCCAATAGAACTACTTTCAAATGGTTCTGCTGTATGCCAAATATCCATAGATCTAAAGTGTGATCTATTAGGATCAGGATAACCTATTCCCATCATGATTGCTAAATTATCATTATCAAAGCTATCCTTGAACGACTTCATATTTGAATTGAAAGCTATCTTTTCATCAATGGGTATTATCTGTTCATTCTTTAGTCCCATATTAGGTCTGTAGTCGTAATATAGACCGCTTTCATAAGGAACTATTGTATTTAGATAATCATTTCCTCCACTTAGTTGTATAACTACTAAATTTTTTTTATTCATTATTTCTCCTAATCAGCAGTATTGAAAGTCAGGGGTAGAAACGATTAATTTCAATACATCCAAAACTTTTTCTTGATCGTTATTAAATTTATTTTTTTCTAAATGTTCAGTAATTAAGTTTTTAGTATTTTCTGTAATTTTTATATATCCCATCGCTTCCAAGCAGTTATTAAGTATTTCTTCGGGATTTGACATATCTTTATCAATTACGAGATTAAGAATATTTTTAACTCCTTGTGAGTTTATATTGGAAATTTCATTACTTGCATAATTTATTCTTTCAATAAGTGATCCACTATCAATCCATTCCTCACCTTCATGCCATCCTTCAACGCTAGGTGGATTTAATAAAAATTGACCCATTAGGAGTGTATTTACGGCTAATTCTGCAGAATCTAGATTAGGTATTTCATACTTGTCTGTTAATCTTGTTATTCCAAAAACTAAATCAGATGGACTTTTAACTTTTTTGAATCTTATCTCTTCAGACTTAAAATGTTCAGATTTAAACATATATTCTAGTACTTTTTTTATTTCACCTTTGTTAATTAAATAAACCTCGGACAATTTACTTATTTCTTCATTATTTATTTCTTCAGAAACAAAGTATAAATACAGTCTTTTACATATAAAATTAGCTGTAGCTTCATGCATTGCTACCATATCAACTATATCTTGACCATTAAAATTACCTGTTTTACCTAAAAATGTTTTTTCTGAATTATCGTGATCTGATTCATCAAAATTGAATTCCATAGGAAATGGACCTAAGAAAAAAGGTGGTGGAGTAGGTTTTGAAGCCCATCCAGTAAATGCTCTAGCGGCAGATTTCACATCTTCTTCAGAATATGCTCCTTCACCATTCTCATCTATACCCATTGAGAAAAGTTCCAATAATTCTCTTCCATAATTTTCATTTGGAGCATCTTTATGACTATTTTGGTTATCCAACCAATACATCATGCCTGGATCTTCTGAAATTTTTAGTAAAAGAGTTGCAAAGTTTCCAAGTCCATATTTTCTAAATAAATCAATTTCTTCTAGCATCGCTAAGCCATGGTCGAGCTTTATACCCCCAACAGCTAATAATCCATGCCAAAAAAGTGCCATTTTTTCTTCAAGTTGTTTATTAGATTTGGCAAGCCGCCATGTCCATTGAGGATCAGCGTGCCTTGCAGTTCTAGCTTCTACAGAGGCAATAAAATATCTGTCTAGTAAATCCTGATCTTCTAAAGATCCAAATTCTGGATTTAATAACTGATCTACTACCTCATCATATTCTAGATATGAAAGCTCTTCTAATTGGTTGTAGTTAGATCCAAATCCAGCTCTTCTCATCAAATGAGCTATTAGAGTTTTTTTTTCTGTACTAGTAATCATGATAAAAATATAACTCAAACTTTAGAATTATTCAATAGTAGTGGTGCCTAGGGACAGATTCGAACTGTCGACACCTGCATTTTCAGTGCAGTGCTCTACCCCTGAGCTACCCAGGCACAATTTAACTACTAGTCTTTAATTTTTACAGAAAAAATTATTAATGAATGACTTAAAGAGGTACAAAATAACCTATTTATTAATTATTATTACTAATTATGCCAATAATTTGTGTTTCATCATCAAAAACTAAAACAGGGAAAACAACTATAGTCTCAGGGATAGCTCACGAGTCTATAAATAGAGGCTTAAAAACTTTTATTGGTGAAATTTCTGATGGTCAAATTATTCACCATGAAGAATTTTATAAAATTTATCATCCAAACTTCAAAAAATTAGAATTAAACAAAAGCGAAATTGTTCTTGTTGAAATTAATGATTTATCAGCTGAAGAAACAAAAAAATTTTTAGATAAAAATGATGCAAGAATAATAATGGTAGAAAATGATTTAGGGGATATAGAATCAAATTCTGTTATTTTTCAAGAAAGATTAGTTGGTTCTATACTGAATGGTGTTTGGAAATACAAGAAAAATACGATTGTCGGCAATTTAGAGGATCATAAGATTCTAGCTATAATCGAAGAATCTAGGCCATTCATGGGGCATACTGTAGAAGAGTTAACTAAATTTTTGGATACAGAAAAAATTATTGGAGATAAAAATTTAGATAAAGTTATCGAAAACTTCTTAATTGGAGGATTTGTTCTTGATTGGGGTCCAGAATATTTTTCTACTCAAAAAAATGTTGCTCTAGTTGTCAGAGGAGATAGGCCTGATGTTCAGCTATCTGCCATACAATCAGGGACTGTTAATCTTATAATAGCTACTGCATCTAAGACGCCTGTTGAATATGTTAGAAACGAAGCCAAGAAATTTGATATTCCCATTGCAATAGTAAATGATGGTACTATGGAAACTATTGAAAAACTTTCAGAAATAGTAAAATCATTTAAATTTGATAGTATGGGTAAAATTGAATTTTCTAATCAACTTTTATCAGATAATTTGAATTTTGATACTTTGTTTGACATTATCTCAATGCCAATTACAAAGTAAATCATATGGCAGATTTAAATTTCAAGATCTTAGAAGGATTATCAGAAAAACAACAAACAGCAGTAACCCATCCACTTAAGCCCTTGCTGATAGTAGCAGGTCCCGGTTCTGGTAAAACAAGAGTAATGTCCCATAGAATTCCATGGATAGTGAATAACTATAATGTCAATCCTTATGAAATTCTAGCAGTTACATTTACAAATAAAGCAGCTAAGGAATTAATGGATCGTACCAGTATTTTTTTACCTAAAACATCAAATGCAGTAGTTAAGACATTTCATGGATTTGCTTCATATTTTTTAAGAATAGAAGGTCATTTTGATGGATTGGATAGAGCCTTTTCGATTTATGATGATTCTGATCAATTAAGAGTGATAAAAAACATATTTGAAGAGCTTGATTTGAATGTTAAGAAAAATAATCCAAAAGTAGTAATTTCTGAAATTTCAAAATCTAAAAATTTAGATATTTCTCCTTCTTTATATACAAAAAAAGCTAATAGTTATTTTGAAGAAATAGTATCAAGAGTATATAAAAGATATAACGAAATATTAAGTAATTCAAACTCCTGTGATTTTGATGACTTATTACTTAAGACTAAAAATATTCTTCAAGAGAATATTGATGTTAGGAATAAATGGTCAAATAAATATAAACAGGTAATAATTGATGAATTTCAAGATACTAACCCTCTTCAATTTCAAATATCAAATTTACTTACAAATGATGAAAAATCAATTTCTGTAGTAGGCGATCCTGATCAATCTATTTATTCCTGGAGGCATGCTGTTCCTACTAATATTCTTGAATTCAAGAAAAACTATAAAGATTGTCTAGTGGTAAATTTGGATGAAAGCTATAGATCTACTCAGCCAATTTTGGAAGCTGCAGATTCTATAATTAAAAATAATTCAAATAGATTTAAGCGAAAATTATGGACAAAAAATAAGGAAGGAAACTTAATAAAGTTTAATTCTTACTCAGATGAAGAAGAAGAAGCTGTTTCGGTAGCTTCTCAGATATCTAAAATAATTAAATTAAAAGATTCTCCTAACGATTGTGCAATCATGTATAGAGTTAATGCTCAAAGTAGAGTTTTTGAAGTTGCATTGAATTCTCTTGGGTTAAAATACAGATTAATAGGAGGGGTAAGGTTTTATGATCGTAAGGAAATAAAAGATATATTAGCGTATTGTAAAATACTGATAAATCCAAATGATGATTCTGCTTTTGAAAGGATAATTAATTGTCCCCCTAGAGGAATTGGATTGAGAACTTTAAACAAAATATCTTTGGAAAAAAATATCCATAATAAAAGTTATTTGTCCTTTATAAATGATTGTCTTAATAATGATGAAGATGAATTCTTACCAAAAAGATCATTGGAATCTATAAAGGAATTTATGGGTATATACAAAAAATTAACTGCACAATTATCCATACAAGAACCTCATGATTTAATAAATACAATTATTTCTCTTACAAATTATGATGATTATCTGAAAAATGATGAAGATGGAGTGGAACGATTAGAAAATATTAATGAATTAAAATATTCTGCAGAAGAATTTTCTTCCTCAACTACCACAGATAATAGCGATTCTCTTATAGAGTTTATTGAAAACTCATCCTTAAATTCTAATGTAGATTCTATAAATGAAGAGGAAGAATCTGTTACTCTTATTACACTTCATCAAGCAAAGGGCTTAGAGTATAAAAATGTTTTTATGGTAGGTATGGAAGAAGGTTTATTGCCACATTCTAGATCAATGGAATCTGAAGATGAACTTGAGGAAGAAAGGAGACTTTGCTACGTTGGTATAACTAGAGCAAAAGAAAATCTTTTTTTATCTTCATCTAACAGAAGAAGATTTCAAGGAATTTATGATAACGCTATCCAATCCCGATTTTTAGATGAAATTCCAAGTAAAATTTTAATCAAAAAATCCAAATATAAAAAATATGATGAATCTTGGAAAAAGTCTTTTGAAAAAAATGACACACAATCAGATTTTGATGAATCGCATTCAATAGAGGTAGATTTTTCTTTAGGAGATAAAGTTACTCATACTCATTTTGGTACTGGAAAACTAATTTCTTACAGAATTTTAGCAAATGACATTGAATTAGCTATAAAATTTAGTTCTCCATATGGAATGAAAAAAATATTAAAAGAAAAAGCACCCATCACTATTTCTTCTCCTGAAGAAAGTAAAGATTTGGAGGATTACTATGGAATATAGATTTACAAATATTATTAAGACTTTTATTTATTTGTCTATTTTTACAAGCTTTTTATCTGGAATTATTATGCTTTTTATAAATTTCGATGGAGGCAAAAAATTGATAGATATTCATTCCTCTAAAGTTATTTTCCCTTTATTTGTTCCATTTTTGATAGGCCTTGTTTGCCTTTACTCAAGTAGAAGAAAGAATGTTTCAAGATTTTATATTCCAATAACTCTTTTAGTTGGATCTATATTACTTTTTTATTTTGAAATTGGAATGTTTAATCTTGTTGGAAATTATGCTTATTTTTATCTGATAAGCGCTACTTTTCTATTGTCTTCTTCAGTTACTTCTTTTATATTTGAATTCAAATATAAAAACCAAAATTAATGGCTGATAAAGATACAATTACAGATGAAATGAGGTCGTTTATAGGCCTTAAAACTGATCCAAAATCATACATTGTTGAAAAGCACTCTGTAGAACACTTTGCTACAGCAATAGGGGATCAAAATAAGTTATATTTTGATGAAGAGTATGCTAAGGAAAAAGTTGGAGGATTATTAGCTCCGCCGACTTTCATAAGAAAATTTAAGCCAAATAAATTAGAAAAAAACTTTCCGGATCCATTTTCAAATTTAGTCGATGGTGGTTCATCTTATATTTTTCATAACAAAATATTTGTTGGTGATGAAATAACCGTTGTGTCATTTTTGAAAGATTTGTTTATAAAAAATGGAAGTTTTGGAGAAATGATGTTTAAGATATCTCATACATCTTATACAAATCAACATGGAGTACTTGTTGCTGAACAAGAAATAACTACAATTATTTACGGAAAGGGAGAAAAAACTTTTCTGAGTTAATTTTATGAAAACTAATCAACAAAATTATTTTGAAGAAATTGAAGTCGGGAATATAATTGGCCCTAAAATTATTAATATCGATCGGAAACAGTTAGTGATGTATGCTGGTGCTTCTCAAGATTTCAATGAATTTCATTATGATGATGAAGTCGCAAAAAAAGCGGGTCATAAAGGAATAATTATTCATGGAGCATTAAAAAGCGCATGGCTTGCTCAATTAATGATTGAATTTGTAGGTGTGGAAGGGAACTTAAGACAATTTAATGTATCTTATAGGGGTGTTGACTTCCCAAATGAAAACCTGAAATATTATGGTAGAATTATCAACAAATTTATTGATAATTCAATGGGTTTAGTTGAAATTGAATTAAGCTTAGAAAATTCAGAAGGTAAAATTACTACTCCAGCTTCTGCAGTTGTGGAGTTACCAATAAAAAATAATTAAAAAAAGAGGTTCTAAATGTCTGAGATATTAAAAGGAAAAGTAGCAATAGTAACTGGTTCAGGGCAAGGAATTGGTAGAGCTGTGGCTGAAGATTTAGCTGCTCATGGAGCTAAGATTTTAGTTGTGGATCCCGGTTTGTCACTTGATGGCAATGTAGAGAATGTTTCTTTGGCTGATGAAGTAGTTGAAGGAATAATAAAAGCGGGTGGAGAAGCAAAATCAAATAAATCTTCTGTGGCTTCTTTTGAATCTGGTCAAGAAATTGTCCAGGATGCAATAGACTCATTTGGTAGATTAGACATTGTTGTGACAGTAGCTGGGATTTTGAGAGACCGGATGATATTTAATATGACTGAAGAAGAATGGCATGATGTGATTGACGTTCATCTAACAGGTACTTTTTCAATAGTCAGGCATGCTGCTCCTATATTTAGAGCACAAAAATCAGGAAGAATAATTACATTCTCATCAGGTTCAGGCTTATTTGGGAATCCAGGACAATCTAATTATGCAGCAGCAAAAGCAGGTATTGCTGGATTTACTAAAGTAGTAGGTAAAGATCTTGGTAAGTATGGAGTTACAGCAAATACTATTGCACCAAGAGCAGACACAAGAATGACAGCATCAGTACCAGAAGAGTATAAGAAAAAATCTTCAACTCCGTTTAAGGATTCAAGAGATCCTAGAGATATAGCTCCTTTTGTAACTTATTTGGCAAGTGATTACTCTGCTCCAATTAATGCTCAGGTTTTTGAGGTATGGGGAGGGACAATTAATCAGCTTACACTTCCAAGACCTACAGTGACATTATTTAACCCTCTTAGCAAAGGTAGATTCAAAACAGATGATTTTGACGTCGAAGGTAGAGGAATGCTTTTTGGTTTTGGAGAAAAAAATAATATTTCTGATAAGCCTCTTGATGGGCAGGTAGCAGTGGTTACAGGATCAGGTAGAGGTATCGGTAGAGGAATTGCCTTAGAATTATCAAAATTAGGTGCAAACATAGTAGTAAATGACGTAGGTGCAAAATTAGATGGTAGTGGAAATGATGTTGGCCCTGCTCAAAGTGTTGTTGAAGAAATTTCTGAGCTCGGAGGTAAAGCTGTTGCTTCAACTGCATCAGTAGCATCAGTTGCAGGAGGTAAACAAATAATTGATAAAGCTTTAGAAGAATTTGGAAGGTTAGATATAGTTGTAACTCCTGCAGGAATATTGAGAGATAGAATGATATTTAATATGACCAAAGAAGAATGGCAGGATGTTATTGATGTTCACTTAACTGGAACTTTTTCAGTCGTAGCCCCAGCATCAAAAATATTTAGAGAACAGAAGTCTGGAAGAATTATTACATTTTCAAGTGTATCTGGACTTATAGGATATAGCGGGCAATCAAACTATGGAGCTGCTAAAGATGGTATAGCAGGTTTCACAAGAGTTGTTGCTAAGGAGTTAGGTAAATACGGTATTACAGCAAATGCGATTTCTCCTGGTGCAAATACTAGGATGACAGAATCTATTCCTGATTCCACTAGAGCAATGAGAGCAGGAACATTTAAACCTGCTGAAGAGGACCATTTTCTTTATGATCCCGATGATGTTGCTCCGGTTGTAGGATGGCTTTGTACAGATTCAGCTTCTCACGTAAATGGAGAAGTTGTTCATGCTGTAGGAAATAGAGTTAGTTTATTCAATAAATATGAAGTACTTAGATCTGTTAGAAAATCTGGAAGATGGACTGTTGAAGAGTTGGCAAATGCAATACCTGAAACTCTTGGAAGAGACTTAATTAATCCTGCTCCACCACAGGGATAATCTTAACCTTAGAATCATTAAATTTTTCTAACCAAGATTTTTTATCAGTTATCATTTTAATAAATTCGTATCTCCCTTTTTTTACATGTTTAGGTGAATCAAAACCTGCTTTTTTAAAAGCTTTTTGAGCTCTTATATTTGTTGCTAGAGTATGCAAGTAAACATTTTCAATTTCTGTTTCTTTGAATATATAATAAAGCATTGAAACTGTAGCATCTGATCCATATCCTCCATTCCAGAATGACTTATTTCCTATCATAATTCCGAATTCACATGATTTTTCCCAGCGATTTACATCATAAAACATACAATTTCCTATATGTTCTTTATCTAAGTTGTCTATTGAAAATTTTTCGGACCATTGGGAGCTTTTTGATAAATCATTAATAGAAATTCTTTCAAATTGCTCGAATGATAAATTGATTGGTAAAGTAGCATCTAGTTCTGACAATTCTCTGTCGACTCTCCAACAAAAATCATTTCTAATATCATCTTTGCTTTTAGCTCTTATTATAGTTTTATGTCCTAAAATAGAAAATTTTTTTTCTGATTTAGTTTTTATTTTTGGCATAAAAAGCTTTTTCCACGATTGCGAATTCATCTTTATAATTAAGTTTTTCTTTTGCTATTTCAAATGTCATCCATAAGATTTCATCAAATTCATTATCATGAAACTCTATAGATCCACCTATTTCAGACATAAGAAAAAAATAAACAGTTTTTTTATATAGTATATTTTTTTTATATCTATTTTTCTTTTCTAAACGAGTAAACTCGTAATTTATTTCGCCTAAATTAGATATTATCTTTGGAATTATCCCAGTTTCTTCACTAACTTCTCTAATTGCAGTTTCTTCGATCGATTCATTTTGTTCAGGTGTTCCTTTTGGCAGGCAAAATAAGTTTTCATTTTTCCTGTGGCAAACTATTACTTTATTATTTTTTATTATTACGCCACCAGCGGACCAGATTTTTTTGATTTGATTCATAAGTATATAAATATTATAGCTATAAATATAATATTGAAATTTTTAGTTTGTATATAATTGATATTCTAGTAATTTTAAAATATGATCAACATTGGTTATGTTTTTTTTATTAATTTTAAATCAAATATCAAAATATCACTAAATTATGACTCAAAAAGTAAAATCAAAAGATTTTGTAATAAGATTTGCAGGTGAAGGAGGACAAGGTCTTGTTACATCTGCCGATGCAATGGCTAGAGCAGCTACAGGAGCAGGATTTTACTGTCAAACTTTTTCTACATTCCCATCTCAAATTATGGGAGGCCCTGCCTCTTCTCAAGTTAGAATATCCACAACTCCAGTATTGTCTAATGGTGATTCTGTTGATGTTTTAGTTGTGCTAAATCAATATGCTTTTGATAATCACATACAAGACTTAAGTGAAAATGGAGTTTGTATATATAATGCTCAAGACTGTGTTCCATCTGGTGAAGGGAATTATTTTGGTATAAATGCTGATGAGCTAGCCAAAGAATCTGGAAATACAAGAGCTGCTAACATGGTAATTCTTGGAGCAGTAGCAACTTTGATAGATTTCAAAATAGAGAGTATTGAAAACTTCGTTAGAGAAAGATTCTCAAGAGGCAGAGATAACGACGAAGAAATTATTAGTTCTAATATTGTTGCCATAGGATTAGGTGTAGATGTTGCTAAGCAAAGTGGATTTAGTGTAGGTTCTTTAGATGATCCTATTGCACCTGATTATGAGCAAATTATGATTACCGGAAATGCCGCTCTATCATTAGGTGCTCTGTCAGCTGGATTGGATAGTTATTATGGATATCCTATATCACCTGCCACAACAATATTGATTTGGATGGAACAAAACCTAATTAGTAAAGATAAATTTGTTTTTCAAGTAGCTTCTGAAATTGAAGCAATTAACAATATTATTGGGGCTGGATTTTCTGGGAAAAAAGCAATGACAGCTACTGCTGGACCAGGTGTAGCATTGATGTCAGAGGGATTAGGATTAGCTTGGATGGCAGAAATTCCATGTACCGTTATAGATATACAAAGAGGTGGTCCTGCGACTGGATTACCAACTAAAACCGAGCAGTCAGACTTGTTTGCATGTATGTTTCCTGCTCATGGTGACGTAAAGCTTCCAGTTATTGCACCCGGTTCTGTCGAGGAATGTTTTTATGCCGGAAGTTTAGCTATAAATTGGGCTGAAAGATATCAAGGACCTGTAATGATTATGGGAGAAATGAGCTTAGCAGAAAGAACAGAAAATATTAGAAAGCCTGATATTGGTAAAGTTGTTGATGAAAGACGAAATTCAAACACAGGGTCTAATGGTTACAAAAGATATCAAGATTGGGAAGGAGAACTTTCTCCTATGCCTGTTCCTGGCGGTGAAGTAGCATACGTTGCAAACGGATCTGAACATGATGAAATTGGAGATACGACTCACCTTCCTAAGCATCACGTAAGGCTTACTGAAAGAAGATTTGCAAAATTAAGTTTGTTAAATGACTCTCCTTTTGAAATTGAAAATCCAGAATCAGATATAGCTATTATGCCATGGGGAGCTACTAAAGGTGTTGCTAGGGAAGCATTTGATAAGCTTTCTGAAAAGGGAGAGAAGCTTACTTGGCTATACTCAATGGCTTTAAATCCTTTACCACAAGATATACTGGATCAGCTCAAACAAAAAAAATTAGTTATTGTTCCTGAATTAAATTTTCAAGGCCAATGGTCATCTATATTAAGAATGGATGGTATTAATGCTGTTTCTGTTACACAATATACTGGTCTTCCCTTTAAACCTACTTATCTTTCAGATAAAATATTAGAAAAAATAAAAGAAACAGAGGTATAATTTTGAGCGATAGAAATCCAGAGTATGATTTTAAGTGGTGCCCAGGTTGTGGTGACTTTGGTGTCAAGAGAGCATTAGAGCAAGCTATTGATACATATACGGAAGAATTTGAAATCCCAAGGACATCTAATGTGATAGTTGCTGGAATAGGATGCTCTGGTAATATGGTTCATATGTTAGATGGGGAACAACCCTTTGGTATTCACGGTATACATGGAAGAACCTTGCCTATCGCCTTTGGTGTTTCAACTTCTCGACCCGATTTAAATACAATAGTTGTTGCTGGAGATGGAGACTTTCTATCAATTGGAGCTGAGCATATTCCTCCAACAGCATCAAGAAACCCAAATATGACATGCGTAATAATGGATAATGGAGTATATGGATTAACCAAAGGTCAAAACTCTCCTACCTCTACTACAGGTCAAATAACAACATCAACTCCATTTGGTAAACTAGATGCTCAGATGAAGCCTCTAGAACTATACTTGTCCTACGGTGTAAGCTATATAGCTTCGCATTATTCAAGTAAGCCAAAGGTGTTAGCAGAATTTATTTTAGAAGGTATGAAACATCCTGGTTTATCAATAATTCATGTTCAATCTCCATGTACCACTTACAATAACACCTATGATATTTTACGAGGAAGTAAAAAAGATAACATACCAGGTACAGCATTTATCGTTGATGATGATCATGATCCTTCAGACTATGATGCAGCTGTTGATTTGATAAATAAAGGTGGAGTCCCTTTAGGATTAATATATAAGAAACAACCTCCAACTATAAACGACCTACAGGATAAGTTGATTAAGGAAAAATCTAAAAAAGTAGAAGATATTCTAAGTAGTTACTCAATTTAAGAACTATATTCTTCTTCGGTCATATATTTTGAAGGACATCTTACTGATAAATTGGTTGCAATAAAGGTTCCATTATTGTCAAAATTCCCAAGCATTATTAGTTCAGAAAATTCATTGAAAAAAACACTTCCAATTTCTCCAGAGTACTCTACATTAAGTTGAATATTTTTATTAGGATCATTTTCTGTAAGGTTGTCTTTGTCTCTAACTTTGAAATTGGCTGACAATCCATCTGCAGATCTTACGTATGTATTTTCAACTAACACAGCCTTAAGGCCTATTTTAGAGCCGTTATTAGTAACGGAATTTGAACTTGATATTTCTGAAACTGAATAATATTTATAAGTTGCTTCAGAAAATGCTTGAAAACCAAAAAACAAGAGTAATACAACCACAACAATAATAATTGATATAAATGTTAATTTTTTATTTTTTAGTTCTACAACTCGTTCTTCTGAATTTTTTTCCATAAATTATTTTTTGGCAGATAATATTTTTAACTTATTATTAATTATAAATATATATCCAAAAAATAGTATTGCTAGAAATATAAAACTTCCAGCAAGATAACCTAAATTATTCTTAATGTTAGAAGATTCATAACTGACTAATGATGATATTTTGTTTCCTGAATATTTAGCAGTCATTGGTTCTAAGCTATGTTGTGCTTCTTCTAATAGTGTTAGAACATAATCTTTATCATCTAAAATACTTCCGACCCATCGTTCCCCAGATTGGGTTTCAATACCTATTTCTGTATCTGGAGTAATTTCAAATTTAAAATCATTTCCAAAATTATCCACCAAGTGCAAAGAAATATATTCGTTTTCTATGCTGGCATCTTTTATGAATCCATTTACTATCTCATCATTGTCTTGAGCATATAAAGTATCTATGCCTAAGAATGAAGATATAAATAATAAAAATAATATTGTTTTTTTCATGTTAGATTTTCCTTGAAGTTATTTTCAATTTTAATGATTTTGTAACGAATATTTGTAAGTAGTAGGAATAGTAAAGTGAAAGCAATGACAGAAATTAGAAGAGTTATTCCGTAATCTGCACCAAATGATGATTCTTCATCGGCAAGAGGTCCTATTACTGTAACAGGGTGTGCTTCTTGCCAAAGGTTTGCTGCAAAATAAATTATCGGACTATCTATAGCTCCTATTACAGCGATAATGGCAGCAATTTTTTTCATTTGAAGACTGTTTTTATATAGCGATCTGAATAAAATGTACGCAACATATATTAAAATCAATATTAAAGTAGTTGTTAGTTTTGCTTCACCTGTCCACCAAACTCCCCATATAGGTTTAGCCCATATTATTCCACTTACTAATGCTATTATCCCAAATATTAATCCGATTTCAGCAGTAGCTTGAGCTACTTGATCCCAAAATAAGTTTTTTCTAATCAAGTATATGATTGATGATATAGCAACTGCTATTATTGCTAGCATTGAACACCATGCCAGTGGGACATGAATAAATACTGTTTTAGCAACTGGGCCTTGAGATATATCTATTGGCATCCACCAAAAAATCATCCAAAGAGTTACAAAAAAAACTGTAGATGTTATGGATGTAAATATGAATTTAATCATTTGAAATTTGTTTATGTCTGATAATTGTAACCTATCTCAGGATACAATTATATTTTAAAATAATACTATTTAATTATTTTACTCCTCAAAAATAATATTTGAAATTATTAAACCTATAAGTAAAAACAATAAATCATAGCCAATAATTAAACCAAACCAGCTAATGTTCTTAATATTATTTTCTAATATTTGATTTGTGAGAACAGAACCGCCCATCAATAAAGGGGTTATAAGTGGGATAAATAACATCGGTGAAAGAATTTCTTTTCCTCTAACCTTAGAAAATAGTAGATAGGTAATTGTTCCAACAATACTAAATCCTATATTTATAATCATTACAAGAAGAAAAAAGGATAATTCGAAAAGATCATAATTTAATATAACGTTGTTGAATAGAAGAATAAAAAAACTAGAAAATATTATAAAAATCAAATTAGAAATAAATTTTGCTATCATTATTAATTCTTTGTCTATAGGGGAAGTTATTAGAAATTCTATTCCTTTATTTTCAAACTCCTTTGACATAGATTTATTTATTCCTAAGATAATTGAAAAACTAAGTGATATCCAAAATATCGTTGCAAAAAATTCAGGTGAATTATTTACACTTGATGTAGTAGCAACAACCACCAATACTAAAACTGAATAGGAAATAATTGAAACAAAAATTTCTTTAGATTTTAATTCTTCGATTAAATCTTTAAGGACTATCAATTTTATTATGAGGAACATTTTGGATAAATTTTTCATAACATTATTTCTTTATTGGTCTTCTCGTAAACTGATAATGAATTTTGATTATGTGAAGTATAAATAATTGTGCTTTCTTCAGATAAAAGTTTCAGTTTATTATCTAGTTCTTTTTTTGATTCATCATCTAGTCCATTTTCTGGTTCATCAATTAAATAAAGCTCATAACTTGGAACTAAAGTTCTGAACAAATTCATTTTCTTTTTTTGTCCATTAGATAATATTTCTGGGTATAGGTTTTCGAATTCATTTAGTTTTAAGAAATTTTTATTTTCTTCGTATAATTTATCACTATCTTTTTCTCCAATTAAACTGAAGTAAAAAATAATGTTTTTCTTTACAGTAAGATCTTTGTAATAAACAAAATCAGATGATATATATGAAGTTATACTTTTTGAAAAAACAGACTTGTTTATATTGTTTCCCTTAATCTGAATTTCACCTGAGTCAGCAATATATATTCGTGCAATAATTTTTAACAAAGTTGACTTACCTGATCCATTGCTCCCTGATATTTTTACGAAATCGTTTTTATCTACTGTGAATGAAAGATTATTGATTATCGGTTTATCATTAAAGCTTTTGGATAAATTATTAACTGTAATAAATGATTTATTCATAATATTATTTCTTTTTTCTTGACCTTATACAATTGTAGATTACACTTATAACAATTGTAAAAGAAAGATTTAAATCAATTAATGGAGAAAAAAATGAAGTTTGCAAGATTTGAAAATTCAGGAAATATTTCTTATGGAATAGTAGAAGATGGAGAAATACTAGAAATAGATTCAAACCCTATAATGGGATCATATAATAAGACAGGAAATTCATTTTCTGAGTCTGATGTTAAAATATTATGTCCAAACCCTAACCCTTCTAAAAGTTTGTGTTTGGCATTAAATTACGGATCTCATTTAGCAGATAGAGACGCGCCTACTAGACCAGAACCATTTTACAAAACCTCCACAGCCTTAATAGGGCCAGGTGATGCAATTAAGATTCACCCAGAAGCAGGTCTTGTAGCATGTGAATCAGAATTAGTAGCAATAATAGGAAAAGTTACTAAGAATGTTTCAGAAAATGATGCTCTAGATTATGTTTTTGGATATACATGCGGTAATGATGTTTCTGCTAGAGAATGGCAAGGTGGAGATGATGCTGACAATCAGTGGTGGAGAGCTAAATCAGCCGACACATTTGGTCCATTAGGCCCTTATATAATTACTGATATTGATCCACAAAATGTTGGAATAAAAGGCTTTGTGAATGGAGTTGAAGGTCAAAGTTGTCACTCATCAGAAATGATTTTTTCTACAGCTAAAGCTATAAGTTTTATTAGTAAATACGCTACATTGCTTCCTGGTGACATGATTTGGACTGGTACCTCTGGAAAAACACCTCCAATTAATCCTGGCGATACAGTAAGGATTGAGATTGAAAATGTTGGAATTCTAGAAAATCCTGTAGAAGCTGCTTAGATTATTCCAAGCCTTATTGCTTTTGCGACGGCTTGAGTCCGATTAGATGAATCTAGTTTGATGCATATTACTTGAACTTTATTTTTAATAGTTTGTTCAGCTAGATTCATTCTTTGAGCTATGTCGAGAGCTCTAAGTCCATTTGATAAAAGCTCCAAAATTTCGACTTCCTGTTCGGTAGTTTTAATATTTTCAAGGTTATACATTTATTTAGGCTTTTTCGAAAGACACAATTTTTTTTTAGAACTAAAATAATAATAGTTGAATTTATACAAATCAAAAAATCTAAACTTGAAAAAAAAGGATATTTCCCAGAAGGCTGGGAAAATAAGAAAAGGAATTATAGATTATCAAACAATTATCTAAAGTATACCTAGCAATATTTTTATTGTATTTAACCGGATTGTTGTCCTTGGGATTTTTTTTGGATTCAGAAAATATTACAAAATTTTTATCCTTAGGTTTTGAAGCTTCTGCTTCTACCAGCACGGCTTTTATTAATCTTTCTTCAATTTTAAGAGCAGGAATTGCGTTTAGTGCAGGTTTGGTTGCTGTTTTTAATCCATGTGGGTTTGCTCTTTTATCAGTATATTTGTCATATTTTATAAAAGATAGAAATACTCAAAAGTCTGTATCAGTATACAAAAATATTTATGAATCAATTCTTATTTCAACTGCTGTAACAATTGGCTTTGTTATCATTTTTTTTATTTTTGGAATAATGATTTCTGGAGGTTTTTATAGCCTCAAATCTATATTTTCATACGTAGGTATTTTAATTTCTGTAATCTTATTAGGATATGGTTTTTATGTCCTCTCTGGAGGTATGATTTATTTTTCTAAATTAAATGTTATTTCTAATTCAATAAATTCTAAAAATGATAAAAGCTTAAAATTTTATTTCTATTATGGTATTTCATACGGACTAACTTCTTTGTCATGTTCCTTACCTATTTTTATGTCTATTGTTTTTAGTTTTTCTAACACGTCTTCTTTTGATTTGTTAATTAAAGATTTCGTATTATTTTCTATGGGGGCTTGGTTTTCTTTGATAATTGTTTCATTTGCATTGCTGTTCTTGAAATCATTCTTAGAAAAAATCAAATTGTTTTTTAAGATTTACAACCTAGCGACCTCGATTATCTTAATCGTAAGTGGTTCATATTTGATTTTATATTGGATGAGTGAATTCTAGATATAAATTTTCATTCAACGATAACTTAATCAAATTAGTGTGAAATTAGACTAATAATTGTTATAATAGTCTACTGGACTAACTTTTAATATTAAATAAAGCATAAGGAAAAGATTTGACTACAAAAAATAAAATTTCAGTGTCGATCCAAGATTTATTTGACGCGGGCACTCACTTTGGACATGCATCAAGGCGATGGAATCCTAAGATGACTAAATATATATTTACAAAAAGAAATGGATCACACATCATTGATTTATCTAAGACAATAGAAAAATTGGAAGATGCATTGTCTTTTATGGAAGAAACTGTTGCTAAGGGTGGAAAATGTTTATTTGTTGGAACAAAAAAACATGCTCAGTCAATAATTAGATCGAATGCTGAAAGATCAGGTTCATACTACATTAATCAACGATGGCTTGGTGGCTTGATGACTAATTTCAAAACTATTGAAAAACGTCTTGATAGATTGGTTGAACTTGAAGAGTCATTCGCTAAAGGAGAGGTCATTTCTCAAACTAAAAGAGAATCCCAAAAACTTGATGCTGAAAGAGGAAGATTGAATAAATTCTTTTCAGGAATCAAAGAAATGAATGAACTTCCAACTGTTTTATTTGTTGTAGATATTCATAGAGAGCAGATTGCTGTAGCTGAAGCAAAGAAATTAGGGATTCCTGTTGTGGGTATGGTAGACACAAATTCTAACCCTGATGAAATAGATTATCCTATACCTGCAAACGATGATGGTCTAAGGTCAATACAAATAATAACTGATCTTGTTACTGAATCCATAATATCTGGTCAAGAAATTAATAGAAAAAGACAAGAAGATCTATTGGCTGAAGAAGCTGAATTAGAAAAAATAGAACAAGAAGCAAGAAATAAAGCCCAGGCAGCAGCCTCAAGAAGGCAATCAAAAAAAGAGGAAGCAGCCGCTCCTAAAGCTGAGGCTAAAGAGGAATCAGAAGCTCCTAAAGCTGAAGCTAAAGAGAAAGTAGAAGCTCCTAAAGCTGAAGCTAAAGAGAAAGTAGAAGCTCCTAAAGCTGAAGCTAAAGAGGAAGCAGAAGCTCCTAAAGCTGAAGCTAAAGAGGAAGCAGAAGCTCCTAAAGCTGAGGCTAAAGA